>VBAF01000065.1:0-7625 GCA_005884705.1 Alphaproteobacteria bacterium | reverse complement strand
TCGAGCCGTAGGTGTCGTTCTGGCGCTGGACGACGGCGGCGTTGCCGGTGCGCACCGGGCCGTAACCGCGATAGCCCGGCAGCGAACCGATCAGCTTCTCGGTCGTGTCGGTGCCGGGGGCGATCGGGAACAGTGGCGCAATCCGGTCGGCCGCGCCGCGCGAGCTGCCGGCCTCGACGATGTCGACGATGAAGCGCACGAAGCCTTCCATGGTGCGCGTCGCCGAGAGGCGGTTGAGCGCCGTCACGGTGAAAAAAGAGTCGCGCAGCCAGGAGAAGCGGTAGTCCCAAGTGCGCGGCGTGCCGGCGGCCTCCGGCACCGAGGTGGTGAGGGCGGCGAGGATCGCGCCGGTATCCTCGAAGCTGCACAGCTTGAGCGTGATCGCGGCGCGGATCACCGCGGCCTGCCAATCGAACGGGATATTGAGGTCGCGCACCCAGCCGTGCCAGTAGGACTCGGTCTCGGCGAGGAAGCTGCGGCCGAGCGAATCGGGATTCTCCGGAATGCTCTCGTCGGCGCCGACGAACAGGGTGATCGGCCGGTCGAGGGCGAATTCCGTCTCGTGCAGGATGTGGGTGATCGAGCCGTCGGCGGCATCGCCGACGAAGCGGGCATGGTTGCTGCCGCTGGTGATCGCAGGCTTGAGCGAGCCGTAGTTGAAGGTCGGCCGCAGCCGGAGCGTCACCCGCGGCCGGCCGGCGACCGGCTCGAGCCGGCGGACCAGCAGGGGCGGGCGGAACATGCGGCCGAAGCGGCGGAAGCGCGGCGCGAAGTCGACGATCCGCAGCGTGCCGCTCGCGCCGTCGACCACCGTCTCGAGGATGGCCGTGTTGGGCAGATAGCGCTGGCGGCTTTCCTGGCCGCCGGCGACCGCCGCCTCCATGAAGCCGCCCGCCGGCTCGCTGCCGCCCAGCAGCGCATTGAACACCGGATCGCCGTCGAGCCGGCCAAAGCCGTGCCAGACGTGGCGACCGCGCCGGTCGATCAGGCTGGCGATGGCGCAGTTGCCGACGACGCCGAGCTCGAGCGTGCTCACGGCGCGAGGCCCGCAGGGGCGGATTGCGGCGCCGGCCGGCCATCCATGCGCTCCATGCCGTGGGTCAGCCAGGCGCGCACCTGCGCGGGATCGCCGCCGAACGCCTCGGCCACGCGCAGGCCCATGCCGCCGAAGCGGCGCGCCATCGACATGCCGGCTTCGTCGGTGAAGTCATCGCCGACGAAGATCGGCTTGCGGCCGTGGAACGGTGCGTGCGCCATCAGGCGCTCGACCGCATCGCCCTTCGACGCCGCACGCATGCCGATCTCGACTGCCTCGCGCGCCGGGAGGAGGCGAAACCACGGATGGTCGGCGGGCACGACGCTGCGTACCAGCTCCCAGACCTCGGCCTCGCGTTCCGGCGCGAGGCGATAGTGCACGGCGAGCCCATGCGGCTTGGGCTCGATGCGCACGCCGGGCCAGCGCTCGACCGCACGGCCGAGCCCCGCCCGCCAGTCATCGGGGACGGCGACGCCGATCGGCATCTCCTCGAGGGTGCCGTCGGCGAAACGTACAGTGACGCCGTGCTCGCCCGCAGCCGAGGCGCGAAACGGGGTCAGGAGCTGGTCGATCTGACCCAGCGGCCGACCGCTCACGATGGCGACCGCGCCGTCGAGCTGGTGATGGAGATGCGCCAGCAGGGACGGTAGCACCGGCGGAACCACGACCAGTTCCGGAGTCGCCGCGATCTCGAGCAGGGTGCCGTCGAGATCGAGAAACAGCGCGGATTTCCGGTCCAGGTCCGGCGGAGTCATACAGCGGAGTCCCCCTGCGCGTTGAGAATAGACACTCTGACGCGACGTGTATGCCGCGCAGGCGCGGGAGACTAACGCACAAAGGCTCGGACGGTTGCGTTACAGAACCGCTGCAGGGGTGGCGCCGTCAGCGCAGCGGGCCCATCTCGGTCCAGAACGGCTTGCCCGATTCGTAGGCGGCGGCGGCCGGCGAGATGCCGGCATCGCGCAGGCTGCGGGCATCCATCTGCGCCAGGCTGCGGCGCATCTCGCGACGTTGGTGCCACAGGACGAAGGTGAAGGCCAGCCGCTGGCGCCAGGTCGGCCGGGCAGCGGGCGAGATGTAGAGGGCGGAGGCGCCGAGCAGGCGGTCGCGGGACTGGTAGCTCATCTTTCCCTCCTCCATGAGGTGATGAGCCGAACATGGTCCGCCGCCAGGGGCCTCTCAATTACACGGCAGGTAATCGTCCGCACGAGAGCTTCTCATGCCGCGGACGAGAAAACTTGCATTAAGCTCGGCGCAGAAAAGGAGTTCGCATGCTGCCGTCCCAACGCGCCCTGTTCGACATGCCGCGCGATGTCTGTTTCCTGAACGCCGCGGCGTGGAGCCCGCTGCCGCTCGCCTCGCAGGAGGCCGGACGCGCCGCGGTCGGCCGCAAGGGCCAGCCGTGGAAACTGCCCGACGGCTTCCAGCGCGAGCAGTACGAGCGCGCCCGCAAGGCGGCGGCGGCGCTGATCGGCGCCGACCCCGACGACGTGGCGCTGATCCCGTCGGTCGGCTACGGCGTCTCGACCGCAGGCAAGGTGCTCGTCGTCCCGCGCGGCAGCCGAGTCATCGTGCTCGAGAACGACCACACCTCGCCGGTGCTGGAATGGCTCGGCCGCGCCCAGGCTGGCGGCTTCACGGTCGATACGGTGAAGCAGCCGGGTGACGGCGACTGGACCTCCGCCGTGCTTGCGGCGATCGACAAGGCCGGCGCGCCGCCAGTCGCTCTCGCCTCGATCTCCTCGGTGCACTGGTCGGACGGCGGCGCGCTCGACATCCCGCGAATCCGCGCCGCGCTCGGGAAACAGGGGGCGGCCCTGCTGGTCGACGCCACGCACGATGCCGGCGTCCGGCGGATCGACGTCAAGACGCTCGACCCCGACTTCCTGATCTTCCCGACCTACAAGTGGGTGCTCGGCCCCTACGGCCGCGCCTTCATGTACGTCGCCAAGCGCCATCAGCACGGCGTGCCGCTCGAGCAGACCGCGGGCGCGCGCAAGGGCGTCAACGCCGAGGACACGATCTATTTCCGCGACACCTCCTATCGTGACGATGCGCGGCGCTACGACATGGGCGAGCGCGACCACTTCATCAGCATGGAGATGGCGTCGATCGGCATGGAGATGATGGCCAAGTGGGGCAACGACGCGATCGTCGCGCGGCTGTCGATGCTCACCGGCAGGCTCGCGGATGGTCTCGGCAACCTCGGCGTCGGCGTGCTCGATGCCAGGCTGCGCGCGCCGCACATCCTGTGCGTCAGCTTTCCCAAGGGCATGGCGGCGGATCTTCCCAAGCGGCTCGCCGCGGAGAACGTGCACGCCGCCCCGCGCCTCGGCCGCCTGCGCATCAGCCCGCACGTCTACAACGACGAGCAGGACGTCGAGCGCTTCATCGAGGTCTTCCGCAAGGTCGCGCTCTAGGAGTTGGCGGTGACGATTACCCGTCGAAGCCTGCTCGCGGGCGCCGCAGCCTTGCCCACTGCCGCGCTTGCCCAAGGCAAGTATCCCGAGCGGCCGATCCGGCTGATCGTGCCGTTTCCGCCGGGCGGCGGAGTCGACCTGACGGCGCGGCTGCTGGCGGAGCCGCTCGCGAAGGAGCTCGGCCAGACCATCGTGATCGAGAACAAGGGCGGCGCGGGCGGGCTGATCGGCATCGAGGCGATGTCGCGCGCGGTTCCTGATGGCTACACGCTCGCGGTGACCGGGGTGAGCAGCATGAGCGCGGGCCCGCATCTGCGCGGCGAGAAGCTGCCGTTCGATCCGATGGCCTTCGCCCATATCACGCGACTGGTGCGCATGCCGCTGATCCTCGCCGTGCGCAACGACCTGCCCGCCAACACCCTGCCCGAGTTCATGGCGCTCGCGCGCGCCAGCGAGATCCGCTGGGCCTCGGGCGGCGTATTGGCACCAGCCAGCATCTGGGTGGCGAGCTGTTCGTGCAGATGTCGGGCCTCAAGATGATCCACGTGCCCTATCGCGGCACCGGCCCGGCGCTGAACGATCTCGCGGGCGGCGTGGTCGATGCCTATTTCGGCGATCCGGCGACGCTCGGCATCATCAAGGGCGGCAAGGCGCGCGCCATGGCGGTGACCTCGGGCGAACGCTGGCCGGTGCTGGCCGACGTGCCGACGCTCGGCGAGGCGGTGCCGGGCTACGAGGCGTGGAACTGGTACGGGCTCGACGGCCCGCCCGGCCTGCCCGCGCCGATCGTCGCGCGGCTCGCCGAAGCGGTGCGCAAGGTGATGGACGAGCCGGCGACCCGGAAGAAATACGACGACAACGGCCTGCACCCGGCGACGCTGAGCCACGACGACTATGTCGCCTTCATCAAGCGCGATTCGGAAGTCTGGGGTAAGGTGATCCGGACGGGTAACATCAGGCCCGAGGACTGACAAGAAACTGCGAGGAAACCGAAGATGTGGCAGCCCAACGAGCGTTATCCCGATCCGTCGGTGCGCGTGCTCGATCCGTCGTTCACCAAGTATCGCCTGCCGCTCGCCTCGGTCGAGCGACTCTATACCAGCTGCCGCTGGTCGGAAGGCCCGGTCTATCTCGGTGACAACCGCTGCGTGCTGTGGAGCGACATCCCCAACAACCGCATCCTGCGCTGGGACGAGGAGACCGGCGGCGTCACGATCTTCCGCAAGCCGTCGAACAACGCCAACGGCCACACCCGCGACCGCCAGGGACGGCTGGTCGGCTGCGAGCACGACACCCGCCGGGTGGTGCGCACCGAGTATGACGGCTCGATCACCGTGCTGGCCGACAGCTACAACGGCAAGAAGCTCAACTCGCCCAACGACGTCGTCGTGAAGTCCGACCACTCGGTGTGGTTCAGCGATCCGACCTTCGGCATCCTGGGCTACTACGAGGGCCACAAGGACGAGAGCGAGAACAAGCCGGCCATCTATCGGCTCGACATCGCGACCGGCAAGCTCGCCGTGATGGTCGACGACCTGCCGGGCCCCAACGGGCTCGCCTTCTCGCCCGACGAGAAGAAGCTCTATGTCGTGGCCTCGCGCGCCGAGCCGCATCGCAACATCACCGCCTACGACGTGGTCGACAACGGCACCCGGCTGGCCAACGGCAAGGTGCTGATCGATGCCGGGCCGGGCGGCTCGCCCGACGGTTTCCGCGTCGATGTCGACGGCAACCTGTGGTGCGGCTGGGGCATGGGCTCCGACGAGCTCGACGGCGTGCGGGTCTTCACGTCCGAGGGCAAGCCGATCGGCCACATCACCCTGCCGGAGCGCTGCGCCAACGTCTGCTTCGGCGGCCGCTACCGCAACCGGCTGTTCATGGCGGCGAGCCATTCGCTCTACGCGCTGTACGTCAACACGCAGGGCGCGATCGGCGGCTGACCCGGATGCACGCCGTCGATTCGCGCTACGCCTGGTGGCGGCTGGCCGCCAGCGTGGCGCTCAGCACGTTCGGCGCCGTCGGCATGTGGGGCGTGGTGGTGATCTTCCCGGCGCTGCAGGCCGAGTTCGGCGCGACGCGCGCGGAGGTATCGCTGTCCTACACCACGACCATGCTGGGCTTCGGCGCCGGATCGATCCTGCTCGGCCGGCTGATCGACGCCAAGGGCGCGTTCGTCACCATGCTGCTGTCGACCGCCCTGATCTCGGGCGGCTATGCGCTGGCGGCGCTCGCCCCCGATCTCTGGGTGTTCGCCGCGATCCAGGGGGCGCTGATCGGCACCGGCGCGGCGGCGTCCTTCATCCCGCTGGTCGCCGACACTTCGCACTGGTTCGCCAAGCGCCGCGCCCTTGCCATGGCGGTCTGCGCCTGCGGCAACTACCTGGGCGGCGCCGCCTGGCCCAAGGCGACCGAATTGCTGCTGCGCCAATACGATTGGCGGACGACCTACCTGGTCGTGGCGGCGGTCTGCCTGGTCGGCATGGTGCCCGCCTGCTTCGTGCTGCGGCCGCGCTCGCCGGCCCATGCCGGCGGGCCCGCCGCGGTGGCACCGCATTCGTCGCGCGCGCTCGGCCTCACGCCCAACGGCCTGCAGCTCTGGCTCGGCGTCGCCGGCATCGGCTGCTGCGTCGCCATGGCGATGCCGCAGGTCCATATCGTCGCCTACTGCGCCGATCTGGGGTTCGGCGTGGCGCGCGGCGCGGAAATGCTGTCGATCATGACGATATGCGGCATCGCGAGCCGCCTCGGCTCGGGCTGGATCGCCGACCGGGTCGGCGGCCTCAAAACCCTGCTGCTCGGCTCGACCGCGCAGGCGGTGGCGCTGCTGGGCTACCTGGTGTCGGACGGGCTGGTCGGGCTCTACCTCGTCTCGGCACTGTTCGGCCTGTTCCAGGGCGGCATCATCCCGAGCTACGGCGTGATCGTGCGCGAATACTTCCCCCCCAAGGAGGCCGGCGCGCGCATGGGCATCGCGATCTCCCTCACCATCATCGGCATGGCGGGCGGCGGCTGGCTGGGCGGCGCCCTGTTCGACCTGACGGGTTCCTATCGCGCCGCCTTCATCAACGGCATCGCCTGGAACCTGCTGAACGGCGCCATCGTCTGGTGGCTGCTCAGCCGGCAGAACCGGCGCATGCCGATGGCGATCGCGTGATGATGATGCGCAGCGCGGGCATCGACTCCCCCTATGCCGCCGCCTCGCCATCAGCGTGACGATCAGCACGCTGGGCGGCATCGGCATGTGGGCGCTCGCCGTCGCGATGCCCGCGGTGCAGGCCGATCTCGGCGTCAGCCGCGCCGACATCTCGTTCGCCTATTCGATGAACATGCTGGGCTTCTTCGCCGGCGGCGTGATCGTCGGCCGCATCGTCGATCGGCACGGCATCGTGGTCGCCTCGGTGCTGAGCGCGCTCGGCCTCGGCGCGGGCTTCGGCCTCTCTTCCCTCACCTCTTCGCTGCTGCCGTTCGCGGCGGCGCAGGTGCTGGTCGGCTTCAGCGCCGCCGCCACCTTCGCGCCGCTGATCGCCGACATCTCGCACTGGTTCGAGAAGCGCCGCGGCGTCGCCGTCGCGGTCGCCGCATCGGGCAACTACATCGCCGGCGCGATCTGGCCGCCGATCGTCGAGCTGATGATCCGCGACTTCGGCTGGCGCACCACCTACGCCTCGGCCGCGGTGCTGTGCGTGGTCGCGATGATCCCGCTGGCATTCACGCTCAAGCGCCGCGCGCCGGATCACGAGGAAGGCCGGGCCACTTCCGTGGCACAGCGCTCGCTCGCCACGCTCGGCCTCACGCCCAACGGGCTGCAGGCACTGCTGATCGTCGCCGGCGTGTCGTGCTGCATCGCCATGTCGATGCCGCAGGTCCATATCGTCGCCTACTGCGCCGATCTGGGCTACGGCGTGGCGCGCGGCGCCGAGATGCTGTCGCTGATGCTGGGCTTCGGCATCGTCAGCCGGGTCGCCACCGGCTGGCTCGCCGACCGGGTCGGCGGAGCCATGACCCTGCTACTCGGCTCGACCCTGCAAGCGGTCGCGCTGGTCTTCTACCTGGTCGCCGATTCGCTCATCTCGCTCTATCTCGCCTCGGCGCTGTTCGGCCTGTTCCAGGGCGGCATCGTGCCGTCCTACGCCATCATCGTGCGCGAATATTTCCCGCCGCGCGAGGCG
>VBAF01000586.1 GCA_005884705.1 Alphaproteobacteria bacterium | reverse complement strand
AGTCGCTGGCGGCCATCATGGCGCTGCTGAAGTGCGAGGAGCCGGTTACCATGAAGACCGACTGGTTCGAGCTCAAGGAGGCGCGGCTGCATCTCGCCCCTTATTCCTTTCCGCACTTCCCGATCGCCTGCGCCAGCACCATCACGCCGTCGGGCATGATCGCGGCCGGCAAGCATGGGCTGGGCGTGCTGTCGATCGGCGCCGGCCTGCCGGGCGGGCCCGAGGCGATGGCCAAGCAGTGGGCGATCTACGAGGAGACCGCCGCCAAGCACGGCCACACCGCCGATCGCTCGAAGTGGCGCATCGTGGTCAACGCCCATCTGGCCGACGACGACGAGCGCGCTCTGCGCGAGGTCCATGTCGGCGAGCGGCGCGAGACGGTGACCTACTTCGAGGACACTCTGGGCCGCCCGCCCGGCCGCTCCGACGATCCGCTGCGCGAGGGCGTCAAGCAGGGCACGACGCTGGTCGGCTCGCCCGACACCGTGGCCACGGGGATCGAGCGCCTGCTCGGCTATTCCCAGGGCGGCTTCGGCGGCATCCTGTTCCGTGCCCACGAATGGGCCGATCGCGAGGCGACCTTGCGCTCCTACGAGCTGTTCGCGCGCTACGTCATGCCGCGCTTCCAAGGCTCGCTCGACACCATCGTCGGCTCCAACAGCTGGGCGCGCGAGAACCGCAAGGCGGTGTTCGGCCCGACGGTCGCGGCGGTGAAGAAGGCCTTCACCGATGTCGGCCGCGAGGTGCCCGACGAGTTCCGCCAGCGTACCGTCGGCGCGCGCGACGTCGCCGACTAACGCTGGACATCCAGGAAAGACAGCAGCATCGCGTTGAAGGCGTCGGGCTGCGTGACGTTGATCGCGTGCGCGCCCCACGCAGCGACGTCGAGCGTGGCGCCGGGAATGGCTGCGGCGAGCCGCTCGGACATCGAGCAGGGCACCAGCACGTCGTCGCGCGCCGCCGAGATCAAGGTCGGCATGCGGATGCGAGCAAGATGTCGCGTGGCGTCGAACGCCAGCAGGGCGGCGATGCGGCGCTTCAAAGTGTCGGCGCCCTGGAAGCCGCTCAGCCCGTGCGCCTCTTCGCGCGCTGCACGCTCGGCGTTCTTTGCCAGCCAGTCCGCTGGGTAGAGGAAGATCGGCTGCGCCTTCACATAGGCCGCCGCCCCCTCGTGCTTCAACAGCATCAGCCGCAGCTCGAAGCAACGCTTGGTATGGGCGTGCGCCGCCGCCCAGCCATTGACGACGGTCAGGGATCGCAGGCGATCCGGATGGCGCAGCGCGAGATCGAGGCCGACCAAGCCGCCGAGTGCGTGGCCGACGAAGTGAGCTTTCTCGGTTCTGGTCGCGTCGAGCACGGCGAGGGCCTCGATGCTGTGATCGTCGGGCAGATCGCGCTTGTTGCGTCCGGTGCCGGCCTGGTCGTAGGCGACGATGCGATGGCGTGCCCTGAGCGCCGCAAGCTGCGGCGCCCAGTAGCCCGCCGTGCCGCCGAGGCCCGACGAGAGCAGGACGGTCGGCGCGCCGGGCCGCTCGCTCTCGTGGACGTCGTAAAAGCTCACTTCTTGCCGATGTGGGCGATCGATGCGATTTCCACGAGGGCGTCCGGCTTAACCAGGCCGCACTGGATGCAGTAGCGCGCCGGCTTGTCGCCCGGGAAATACTTGCCGTAGACACCGTTCACCGCGCTGTAGTTGGCCCAGTCGGTGATGAAGATGTGGTTGAAGGTGACATCGGCCATGGTGCCGCCGGCGCTCTCGATCACCGACTTGATCTGCTCCAGCACGAACTCGGTCTGCTTGGCGGCGTCGCCGACATGGACGACGTTGAGCTCCTTGTCGAGCGCCAGGGTGCCCGAGACGTAGACGATGCCGTCGGCCGTCGTGCCGGGCGAGTAGGGCGCGAGCGTCTTGCCGGAGCCCGGCGGGAAGATGGCTTTCATCGGCATCGGGTCTCTCCCTTCAGGTTGGCCCCTTCATGATGGATAGGGGATTGATGTTGGCCTTGAGCGCGTTGCGGAACTCCTCGACCGACGACACCCAGCCGAAGAACTTCTCGACGTTGTAGAGCGTCGCCTTCTGGATGAAGTCTGGCCCCGCCTCGTGCGTGGCGTCGTGCAGCACGATACCGAAATATTCGAGGAAGAAGCCGTCGCGCAACGTCGACTCGACGCACACGTTGGTCGCGATACCGGTGAACACCAGCGAGCGGATGCCGCGGGCGCGCAACAGGCTGTCGAGGTTGGTGTGGAAGAACGCGCTGTAGCGCGGCTTCCGGACGACGATGTCGCCGGGCTGCGGCGGCAGCGCCTGCACGAGCTCGTAGTCCCAGCCGCCGCGCGCCAGCAGCTTGCCCTGCAGTTCGGGCCGGCGCCGCATGGTCTTGAGCGCATGCGACTTGTGCCAGTTGGGCGAGCCCGGGCCGCCGGCCTCGACATAGTCGGGGTCCCAGCCGTTCTGGAAGAAGATCACCGGCATGCCGGCCGCGCGCGCGGCGTCGGCGGCTTCCCTGATCTTTTCGATCGCCGGCGCGGCGCCGGAGATGTCGAAGCCCGCGAGATCGAGATAGCCGCCCGGCGAGGCATAGGCGTTCTGCATGTCGACGATGATCAGTGCCGTCTCGGCCGGCCGCAGCAGGATCGGCTCGGGCTCTGCCTGCAGGAGGCGCGCGGCGGGATCGTCGACCGGGAAGTAGCTGACAGGGTCGGTCATTCTGCAGCCTTCAGGGATTGCACGACATGCTGCCGGGTCTTCATTAGCGGCTGGATTCGCTCGCCGAAGATCCTGGTGCCGCTGACGAACTCGTCGAAGGTCAGCAGCACGCCGGCGAGGCCCGGGACGCTCGCCAGCTCGTCCATCATGCGCGCCACCGAGGCGTGGGAGCCGCACAGCAGGCCGATGTTGAGGTTGACGTTGCTGACCTCGGACGACATGTGGCGCACGTTGGTGTCGGGACCGGACTTGGTGTCGGCCGAGCTCTGCTGCGTCAGCCAGCGCAGCGCCTCGTGGTCGGCGCCGCTCTTGTAGAGGTCCCACTTGGCCTTGGCCTCGGCGTCGGTCTCGCCGGTGATGATCATGAACAGGCCGTAGGTCGCGACGGTGCGGCCGCTGCTGGCGGAGGCCTTCTGCAGGCGTTCGACGGTGGTCGCGCAGGCGGTCGGCGTGTTGAAGCCCATGCCGAACACGAAATTGTAGTCGGCGTGCTTGGCGATG
>VBAF01000064.1 GCA_005884705.1 Alphaproteobacteria bacterium | reverse complement strand
AGAGCGCTCAGCCGTGGGACCACATGGATCCCGCCGTGCCGAAGTTTGCGACCTATCCGACAGGCAAGGCCTACTGACGCATTTTTATTTCTGGTCGAAGCGTAAATTTCCAGCGGGCCGCCGCGCAATTTCCTGGGAAATTGCGCGCAGGCGCGTCAAAGGCAGCGAATTCGACCCTCGCGGCCAGTCGATTATGGGCAATGGACCCCCGATTCGAGCCCTTATTCCTTAGCAAACACGCAAAGCCATTGCCCATAATAGGTGTTCGGCGCGCGATGACGCAGACTCGCGCGCATGATGATTCGCGTTGCACTCGTCGTCGTCGCCTGCGCCCTCGGATCGAGGGTGCGCTTGCGCGTCTTTCGCGGCCTGGCGGTGGAAGAGTGGTTTTTTGCGGGGCCCCCCGGGGGGCCAGTGGATTCGCGGACTCTCGGGAGAAAACGCTGATGCGCCAGAGGGTTGGGAGTCCACTCGGCAGTGGACTCCAGTGGACTCTTGTGGACTCGGGGCGCGCCCCGCAGAGCATGGCCCGGTCCGATTGCGAGAAGGGCGATATCGGTTCAGCGCTGGAACTTGGCCGTGAGCACCGCCTTCTCGAGCGTGTTGAAATGGAGCTGGAAGCCGACGATCGCGGCCGAGGTGTCGGCGGTGACCGGCAGCGCGTCCTGCTTCACGGCGAACAGGGTGAACTGGTAGCGGTGCGGGCCGTGGCCCTCGGGCGGGCAGGGGCCGCCATAGCCCGGCTTGCCGAAATCGGTGCGGGTCTGCAGCGCGCCTTTCGGCAGCAGGCCCGCGGCGGGATTGCCGGCGTCGAGCTTGAGTTCGCTGACGGTGGCCGGGATGTTGACCACCACCCAGTGCCAGAAGCCCGAGCCGGTCGGCGCGTCGGGGTCGAAGCAGTGGACGGCGAAGCTCCTGGTGCCGGCGGGCGCGCCCGACCACGCGAGCTGCGGGCTCTTGTTGCCGCCGCCGCAGCCGAAGCCGTAGTCGGCCGACAGGATGTGATCCAGGGCGAGCATGCCGCCTTCCTTGAAGTTCGCGCTGGTGAGGGTGAGCGCCATCGTTTCCTCCTGCTCTGGGAGCCGCTAGTCTGGCGGCGGTCCTGGCGTGTGTACCGCGTATTCCTTGGCTCAGGGAGTACCTCATGATCGCCCGAAGGCTCGTCCTCGCACTGCTTGCCGCGCTGGCGCTCGCGCCTGCCGGCGCGGCCGAGCCGTACCCGTCGCGTCCGATCACCCTGGTCGTGCCGTTCCCGGCGGGCGGGCCGACCGACGCGCTGGGCCGCCTGGTCGGCGAGCGCATGACCCGCTCGCTCGGCCAGTCGGTGGTGATCGACAACGCGTCGGGCGCCGGCGGCACGGTCGGCACCGCCAAGGTCGCGCGCGCCGCGGCCGACGGCTACACGATCTGCGTCGGCCAGCTCAACAGCCACGTTTTCGGCCCCGCGGTCTACGCCCCGCCGTACGACGTGCTGGGCGACTTCGAGCCGATCGGCATGATCTCGATCTCCGCCCTGATGATGGTCGGCCGCGCCGACCTGCCGGCGAACACGCTCGCCGCGGTGACCGCCTGGATGAAGGCGAAGGCGGAGCCCGCCACCTTCGCCACCGTCGGCTCGGGCAGTCCCGCGCATGTCTGGACCTTCGGCTTCGCCAACGCGACCGGCGTGCGCTTCCAGCTCATCCCCTACCGCGGCGCGGCGCCGGCGATCCAGGACATGCTGGCCGGCCGCATCGACCTGACCGCGCTCGAGGCCTCGAACCTGCTGCCGCACGTGCAGGCGGGCAAGATGAAGGCCTATGCGCTCTTGAGCGCCAAACGCTGGCCGATCGCGCCCGACATCCCGACCATGGCCGAGGCGGGTTTCCCCGGCTACGAGATGCCGTTCTGGACCGGGCTGTTCGTGCGCAAGGGCGCGCCGGCCGAGACGATCGCCCGGCTGAACGCCGCGCTGGTCGAGGCGCTGGCCGATCCGGCGCTGCAGAAGCGCCTCGCCGAGATCGGCCAGGAGCTGCCGCCGCCGGCCGAGCGCACGCCGCAGGCGCTGGGCGCGCGCCATCGCGCCGACGCGGAAAAATGGTGGCCGATGATCAAGGCGGCGAATATCAAGGCGGAATGAAGCAGCTCCGCATTCCTGCCGTCTACATGCGCGGCGGCACCAGCAAGGGCGTGTTCTTCCGCAGGGAGGACCTGCCGGCCGACCCGGTCGAGCGCGAGAAGATCCTGCTGCGCGTGATCGGCAGCCCCGACCGCTATGGCAAGCACACCGACGGCATGGGCGGCGCCACCTCGAGCACCAGCAAGATCGTGATCCTGTCGCGCTCCGAGCGACCCGACAGCGACGTCGACTACCTGTTCGGCCAGGTCGCGATCGACCGGCCGGCGATCGAGTGGTCGGGCAACTGCGGCAACCTCTCGACCGCGGTCGGGCCGTTCGCCATCGAGCAGGGCCTGGTCGCGGCGCCAACCGACGGCACGGCCGTCGTCCGCATCTGGCAGGCCAACATCAAGAAGCGGATCATCTCCCACGTGCCGATGAAGGATGGCGCGGTGCAGGAGCTCGGCGACTTCGAGCTCGACGGCGTCGCCTTTCCGGCCGCCGAGATCAAGCTCGAGTTCGTCGATCCGGCGGAAGGCGGCGCCCTGTTTCCGACCGGCCGGCGCCTCGAGCGTCTTGAGGTGCCGGCGCTGGGCGCGATCGAGGCGACGATGATCGTTGCCGGCAACCCGACGATCTTCGTCGATGCGGCGCGGCTCGGCCTCACCGGCACCGAGCTGCAGAAGGACATCAACAACAATCCGAAGATCCTGGCGCTGGCCGAGACGGTGCGCGCCCACGGCGCGGTGGCGATGGGCCTGGTGAAGACGCCGCAGGAAGCGAGCGAGAAGCGCCAGGGCACGCCAAAGATCGCCTTCGTGGCAAAGCCCGCCGGCTACACCGCGTCGGACGGCAAGGCGGTGACGGCCCAGTCGATCGACCTGCTGGCGCGCATCTTCTCGATGGGCGTGCTGCACCATGCGATGACCGGCACCGGCGCGGTGGCGATCGCGGCGGCCGCGGCGATCCCCGGCACGGTGGTGAGCCGGCTGGCGCCGGTCGGCGCCGACGGCCGCGTTCGCTTCGGCCATCCGTCGGGCGTGCTGAGCGTCGGCGCCGAGGCGCGCGAGGAGGCCGGCCGCTGGGCGGTCAAGAAGGTCATGATGAGCCGCTCGGCGCGGCGGCTCATGGAAGGCTGGGTGCGGGTGCCCGGCTGAGGTTTCGCGCAAAAGAAAACGGCGAAACCAGTTTCCCGGTTTCGCCGCTTCGCACGCACCTTCGTCGAGCGTTCGTCGCACTCGCCGCGGGGGCGCGGCTGGCCACAACCCCTTGCGGGGCCGCGAGTGGCCGGAGGATTGCGGGATCCCCGCCCGCTACCGCCATTCCCGGGGCGCGTCCGCTCCATGCGCATGGAACGTTCGCATCGGACCCCGCACCGGTTTCCCGTCACATCCCCCTCTCGAGAGGAGGTGCGGTGCTCCGTCAAAGACGACTTCAACGAAGCACTCCAAGGCCCATCAGCGGCTCTCGCCACCGCGAGGAACCTTACGATCCCTCTCTCCGTCCGGTTCCGGTTCATCGCCGTCCCCGAACTTCGTGCCGCCAACATTCCTCATCTGCGCCCTGCTCGGCAAGCGTCGGAATCGCCGGCAGGTGGTGGATTGGCGGGATAACGAGGATGGTTTTGCACGCCCCACTATAGGCAGCGGTGAGCAGGGTCCTTCACGCAAAATCGTCCAGAGAAAATCCCGTCGGGCCGGAATCGGCCGGACGGGATTTGCCCTCTGAGACCAGCAATGTCGGCTCTAGTAGCTCGACACCTTGTCGGGCTCGCCGAGGCTCGGCCAGACGCGGCTGTAGAGGAACAGCAGCGCCTCGCCCGACAGCATCTGGTCGAAGGTCGCCGGATGCTCCGAATCGACGCAGGTCGAGAGCGGGCGGATCACCGTGTCGTAGTCGGGGTTGGCGAAGATGCCGACCGAATAGCGCTCGCGGCCATAGTGGTTGACCACGCGATGCAAGGTCGAGGCGAAGCGGTTGTTGGTCCACATCCGCATCGAATCGCCGATGTTGACCACGAAGCTGTTCTCGACCGGCGGCACGATCAGCCATTCGCCCGACTTGCTCTTGATCTCGAGCCCGCCGACATCGTCCTGCTGCAGCATGGTGAAGCCGCCGGCATCCTGGTGGGCGCGGCTGTCGCCGCCCTCGAGCGCCGCCTGCTGGTCCTGCGGCAGGTAGTGCAGCAGCCGGACCTGGATCAGCGGCTTCTTGTAGAACTGCGCGAAGTAATCCGGCGGCAGCTCGAGCCCGCGCGCGAACACCGAGGCCATCAGCGCAGTGAAGCCGGTCATGGTGGTGTGATAGTCGAGCACCGCCTGCTTGAAGCCCGGCAGGGTGTCGGGCCACAGGTTCCTGCCGTGCAGCGGCTTGCCGGCCTTGACGTCGGGATCGTCATCGGAGAGCTCGATCGAGGCCTGGAACGCCTCGTTCTTGTGCGGCTTGCGCGCCTTCATGCGCTCCTCGGCGAGGTGCGGCTGGAAGCCCTCGATCGCCTTGCCGCGATAGGCCTTCTTCTGGCCCGGCTGGTCCATCGGCAGGTAGCCGCGGAACAGGTTGGAATGGCCCATGTAGGCCGCCATCTTGGCCTCGAGCGGCAGCGCGAAGAAGCGCTTCGATTGGCGGAAGATCTCGGCGATCTTCGCCGGCGGCACCGGATGGTTGACCACGGTGAGGAAGCCGATGTCGCGGCAGGCGTCGTGCACCTCGCGCGCGACCCGGTCCTTGGCCTCCTCGTTGCTGCCGCTCATGGCAGCGAAGTCGATCACCGGCAGCTCGTTGGCGTTGGCCCAGCGGCCGAGCTTGGGAGCGGGCATCGCCGGCGCGACCGGCGTTGCAGCAGTCTGGACGTCCGACATATGGGGTCCTTTCCTCAACCGGCGAGCGCGTCGATCAGCTCCTGGCGCGCGGTGGTGGCGTTCTTAGCGTACCACGCGATGCCGCCCGGCAGCATCTTGGCGTAGTTGTCCGGTGCGCCGGGATTGACCTTGTTCCACTCCGCATCGAGCAGCTTGGCGGCCTCGGGGTTGCTCGGACCGTAGCCGTTGCTCTTGAGCAACTCGGCCTGGCCCGCCGGATCGAGGCTCTGATTTATGAAGTCCCAGATCGCCTTGCCGCCCTGCGCGCCCTTGGGCACCATCCAGCAGGCGCCCCACGAGATGCCCTGGTTCCAGGTCCAGTCGCACACGCCCTTGGTGTCCTGCTTCAAGGGCCAGGCGCGGGTGTTGAGCAGCTGGCCGAGATGGACCTCGCCGTTGCGGAAGGCGTTCTGGCCGTCGGCGATCACGTTGTAATAGACCGTGTGCTCCTTGAGCTTGCGGTGCATGTCGAGCGCGCGCTTCATGTCGATCGGATAGATTTTGTCGAACGGCACGCCATCGGCCATCAGCGCGGCCTCGAGCACGCCGTCGGGCTCGCGGCGGAAGGCGCGCTTGCCGGGGAATTTCTTGACGTCCCACACGTCGGCCCAGGTGGTCGGCACCGTGCCGCCCCACTTCTTGGTGTTGTAGGTCAGCACCATCGCATAGATGTAATTGCCGATGCCCCATTCGACGGCGTGCTCGGGCCGCACCTTGCTCTTGTCGACCACCGTGTAGTCGATCGGCTCCAGCATGCCCTGCGGCCCGATCTCGAGTGCGGTGTGAAGGTTGCGGTCCATCACGTCCCAGCTCACCTTCTTGCTCTCGACCATCATGCGGATCCGGCTGGTCGCCGGACCGGTGCCGTCGATCACGACCTTCCGATCGGGGTACTTCTTCAGATAGGGATCGACGAACGAGCGCTGCATGCCCTTGACCGCATCGCCGCCCCAGTTGACCAGTACCAGCTCCTTGGCGTCGGCCAGCGCCGGCGTGAGTCGGGCCGCGACCGGCGCAAGGCCGATCGCCGCCGCCATGCCGAGGAAGACGCGGCGCGGATAGACCTTGCCTTCGGTGCGCGCCACGAACTGCTCGAGCTCGTCCCGTCGATCGCGAATGTCGTCCATCGCCCGTCTCCCCTAACGAGGGCGCCGCGCCCTCAATGACAGTTCCGCCGTCAGCACCAGCAGCGTGAACAGGATCATGCCGGTCGCCACCACGGCGATCACCGGGTCGAGATTGTCGTTGATGCCGTCCCACATGCGGCGCGGCAGGGTGAACAGCGCTCGTCCCAGGAATGGATGAAAGCAAAAATCGCACCTGACAGTACGCCCGGGACGATGTTGGGCACGATCACATGGCGGAGAGTCTGTCCGATAGACGCACCAAGGCCGCGCGCCGCCTGCTCGAGCCGGGGGTCGAGGTTGGCGAGCGACGCCGAGACCGCCAGCACGACATAGGGCAGGCCGGTGACGCTGTGCGCCAGCACCACGCCGAGCGCGCTGCCCACCAGGTCGAGATCGACATAGAGCCGGTAGAGGCCGAGCGCATAGACGATGGTTGGGACGGCCATCGGCAGGATCATCGCCCCGCGCACCTTGTCCGACAGGTCCGAGGCAATGCGCCAGCAGCCGATCGCGCAGAGCGTGCCCG
>VBAF01000585.1 GCA_005884705.1 Alphaproteobacteria bacterium | reverse complement strand
GAGCCTACCACGATCATTCGCGCACGGCGGAACCGTCCAGCGAAAGCGGCGCGTCGGCGGCGGGTCTGTCCTCGATCAGCCGCGCGCATCCGGCATTGAGATCGTCGCCCGGTGGCTTGTCGGTCGGCGCGATGAACAGCGCCGGCACGCGGAGATCGCCGACCTTGAGTTGCGCCTCGCTCAGCCAGCGCGTCGCCCGCAGCGAGGCGCCAGCCTTGTCGAGTCTCAGCCAGCCGCAGAGGATCACGCGCTCGCCCGAGGGATCGATGCGGACGTAGGCGGTGTCGTTGCCCTTGGTGCTGCCGGCCTGGCTGTTGACCTGCCATTCGAACGGCACGGCGCGATATAGTTTGGCGGCCTTGGCCGAGACGTCGATAGTGCCGACATAGTCGGACTTGGCGACGGTCGGATCGCGGATCCAGCCCTGCGACACGGCGAGGCCGAACAGCACGAGGCCGGCGCCGAACAGCAGGATCGCCCAGCGCGGTATACCGAAATTGCTCACGCGAGAATGGTCGTCATGCCGCCATCGACCACCAGCGTGTGGCCGGTGATGTAGGCGCCGGCATCCGAGGCGAGCAGCAGCAGCGCGCCGCGCAGGTCGGCGGGCGTGCCCCAGCGATGCGCCGCCGTCCGCTGCTCGAGCATGGCGCAGAACTTCTTGTCCTGCTGCAAGGGCACGTTGAGCTCGGTGCGGATATAGCCCGGCGCGATCGCATTGGCGGTGACGTGCGGCCCGAACTCGGCGGCGAGGTTCTTGGTCAGGCCGGTCATGCCGTGCTTGGCCGAGACGTAGCCTGCGACAGAGCCGCGGCCCAGCACCGCCATGATCGAGGAGATGTTGACGATGCGGCCGTACTCGCGCGCCAGCATGTGGCGGCCCACTTCACGCGCCAGGGCGAACGGGCCGATCAGGTCGGTCTCGATCACCTTGCGATAGTCGGGCGTCGCGGTGTCGACGATGTTGGCGCGATGGATGACGCCGGCATTGTTGACCAGCACGTCGATGCGGCGATGCTTGCGCAGGATGGCGCGGACCTGGCCTTGGATGCTGTCCTCGCTGGTGACGTCGAGGATCACCGCCTCCGCCTTGCCCTTCCTGCGCTTGATCGTCTTGACCGTGGTGTCGAGGTCCTTGGCGACGCGGCCGGCGCACAGCACGGTGGCGCCGGCCTCGGCCAGGCACATCGCCATGGTGCGGCCCAGCCCGCGCGAGGCGCCGGTCACCAGCGCGATGCGGTTCTTCATCGAAAACAGGTCTGCCATGGGGCGCGATCCTAAAGCACATTCCGTCCGGCTGTAATCAGCCGGACGGAATGTGCCCGGTTGGGTCAGCATCGCCAGTGCGCGCAACCACACGCGGTTCCAGCTTGATCGGAAACCGCTCTAGCCTATGAATCCGCCCTTGGGTCATTAGGCAACCTATCGGATCGGGAGAACAGCATGGCCAAGGTGGCAATCGTGACCGGATCGGCGACCGGGCTGGGCGCCGCCTGCGCGGTCGATCTCGCGGGCCGCGGCTGGAACGTCGCGATCAACTACACCAAGAGCAAGAAGGAAGCCGACGAAACCTATGCGAAGGTCAAGGCCAAGGGCGTCGAGGCGATCCTGGTGCAGGCCGACATGGGCCAGGATGCCGATTGCCGCAAGCTCGCGGCCGAGACGCTGAAGGCCTGGGGACGCATCGACGGCCTGGTCAACAACGCCGGCACCACCAAGTTCCAGAACCAGGGCGACCTCGACGGCGTCACCCCCGAGGATTTCGACCGCATCCTGCGGGTCAACGTCACCGGCCCGTACATGATGAGCCGCGCCGTCTATCCGACGATGAAGAAGCAGTGGGACGAGGCGCAGGACCGCGGCTCGATCGTCAACATCTCCAGCATTGCGGGCGTGATGGGCGTCGGTACCTCGATCCCCTATGCCGCCTCGAAGGGCGCGCTCAACACGCTGACCTTGTCGCTGGCGCGCTGGTTCGGCCCGGCGGTGCGGGTCAACACGGTGTGCCCGGGCTTTATCCAGACCCGCTGGCTCCTGGGCGCGCTCGGCCAGGAGAACTACGAGAAGCTGCGCGACGCGCAGGAGCAGACGACGCCGCTGCGCCAGGCCGGCACGCCGGAGCAGATGGCCGAGGCGGTGATCTTCTTCCTGACCAGCGCCAGCAACATCACCGGCGAATTGCTGATCGTCGATGCCGGCACCCATTTGGGCGGCCTGCCGATGAAGGGGCGCTGAGTTCTGTCGTCCTGAGCGGAGCGAAGGACCTAACGGATCGACCAAAGACGTTGCTGAAGCGCGAGATCCTTCGCTTCGCTCAGGATGACAAGACACTCATCACTGGAGGGACGCGCCCCCTGCGGTCTGATTCTTCGCGAACGCCGCCGCCGCATTCTGGACGTGGCGGGTTGCGAGCAGGGCGGCGAGCTCGGCGTCGCCCGCGATCACCGCGGCGAGGACACCGGCATGCTCGTCCCAGTCCGCGCGCGCGCGGGCACGGCCATTGATCGCGAAGGCAATCGAGGTGCGCTCGCGCAGGCCGCGCATCACCTCGGCCAACACGGAGTTGCGGCTCGCCTCGGCCAATCGCTCGTGGAACTCGGCGTTGAGATGGGCGAGCTCTTCCGCAGTGCCTCCCTTGGCCGCCTGGTTGCCGCGGGCCAGCGTGTCCTGCAGCAGCGCCACGATCTCCGGGTCGTGCCGCTGCGCCGCCAGTCGCGCATTGAGGCCTTCGAGCAGGGCGCGGACCTCGACCAGCTCGGCCACGGTCTCGGGCGTGACGTCGGCGACGGTCGCGCCGCGACGGGGCAGCAGGGTCACCAATCCCTCGACCGACAGCCCGCGCAGCGCCTCGCG
>VBAF01000584.1 GCA_005884705.1 Alphaproteobacteria bacterium | reverse complement strand
GTGCCCGACAGGAAGCCAAAGCAGAGCGGCGTGCGGCCGACGAAGCCCGCGCCGCGCCGCTCGGCCTCGGCCAGCAGGCCACTTTCCAGCGCACGCACGTCCATCATATTGAAGTTGGCCTGCACCATCGGCGCCTCGAAAGCCGTCAGCGCCTCGATCGCCTCGGCCGGGCTCTTGGCCGACACGCCCCAGGCCCGGATCTTGCCCGCCGCCTGAAGCCGCTCCAGCGCGCGGCGCAGCTCGGGGTCGCGCAGCGCCTCGGCCGGCGGATTGTGCAGCTGCAGGAGATCGACGTAGTCGGAGCGCAGCCGGGCCAGGCTCTTTTCCGCGGAAGCCACGACGGCGGCGGCCGAGAAATCCGGCGCCGGGTCCCACGATTCATAGCCCGCCTTGGTGGCGATCACGACTTTGTCACGGCGGCCGGCGAAGGCCTGGCCGATCAGCGCCTCGCTGTGGCCGTCGCCGTAGGCTGCCGAGGTGTCGAAGAAGGTGATGCCGCCGTCGAGCGCCCGCGCGAGCGCCGCCAGCAAGGTGCAGTCGTCGGTGTCGCCATAGGACGTGGTTCCGGCGGTGCGGCCGCCGATCCCCCAGGCGCCGAAGCCGATCTCCGAGACGCTGAGCCCGGTCCGCCCGAGCGCGCGGTATTTCACGGCCCGCCCACGCCCCGGCTCGCGCGCCACCAGTCGATCGTGCGGCGCACCCCTTCGTCGAACGGCATTTGCGGCTGCCAGCCCAGCACCTCGTCCGCGCGGCGATTGTCCAAGGCGAACGAGGTCCTGATGGTGGGTCCGGCGAGGTCGTGCTCGATGCACAGGTCGCGGCCCGAGGCGGCGACGATGCGCGCCACCAGGTCCTTGATGCGGATCGCCCGCCCGGCGCTGGCATGCAGCATCTCGTACGGCGTGGTCTGCCGCTCGATCGCGAGCGCGACGAACCGCACGAGGTCGTCGACGTAGATCAGGTCCCTCGCCTCCTCGCCGCTGCCCCAGACCATGACGGTGCCGGTGGTGCTGGTCATGGCTTTGGTCACGGTGGCGCCGAAGACGTGGCTGCGCTCGAGATCGAACTTGTCGTGCGGCCCGAACACGTTGGTGTGGCGGATCACCGTGTGCTTCGTCACCCCCAGGCGGCTGAAGAACTCGCACATCTTCTCGATGTAGAGCTTGGTCCAGCCGATGCCGAAGTAGTTGACGTGCATCTCGCGGCTGGCGTCCCACTCCTCCTCGCGCCACGGAGTCTCCCGCGGCTGGTACATCACCGAGCAGCTGAAGAACAGGAAGTGCCGCACCTTGTGGTCGAAGCAGGCGCGCAGCAGCAGCGAGTTCATGACGGCATTGTCCGTCACGTGGATGTAGGGCGTCGCCACGATGTCGCGCGCGCCCGACGTGGTGGCCGCCGCCTGGATCACGATGTCCATGCCCCGCAGCAGCGGGGTCACCTGGGCCGCCTCGCGCAGGTCGGCGTGGTGCCAGGTCACGCCCTCGGCGGCATATGCGGGCCGCGTGAAGCGCACCGCATGAACCTCGAGATCGTCGCGACGGCTCAGCGTCTCGACGAGATTGCGTCCGATGAAGCCAGTGGCACCGCACACCAGGACGCGCCGGCGCTTCATCCGTGGCCGTTGCCGTTCTGGGCGGTCGGCTCGTAGAGCACGATCTGGGTGCACGGCACGGGCAGCAGTTTGGACAACGCCTTCAATACCGCCGCCCGGCGCTCCGGCTGCACGAAGACCAGCATGAAGCCGCCGCCGCCGGCGCCCAGCAGCTTGCCGCCCCCGGCCCCGGCCTGGCGCGCGGTGTCGTAGATCTCGTTGACGAAGCCCGGTGCGATCTTGCTCGACAGCGAGCGCTTCAGCTTCCAGCTCTCGTCCAGCAGTCGCCCGAATTCTCCCAGATCGCCGGTTCCGACCAGGATCTTCTCGCCCTCGTCGACCATCTCGCGCATAGTCTTCAGCTCGGCGGTCTTGGCTCCGACGGTCGCCACCTGCTCGGCGGCAATCTCCGACGCCGTCCGCGACAAGCCGGTGTAGAGCAGCAGCAGATGCTTCTGCAGCCCGGCCAGCCGATCGGCCCGCACCACCAGCGGCGAAACCTCGAACGAGCCGTCGGTGCGGATGTCGACGCGGTTCAGCCCGCCGAAGGCCGACTGGATCTGGTCCTGCACGCCGACATTTTCGCACAACACCTGCTGCTCGACGAAGATCGCCTCCTCGGCGAGCTTGCGCTTGGACACCAGCTCGCCGCGCAGTGCGTGCAAGGCATGCAGCAGCCCGACCGAGAAGGAGGAACTCGAGCCCAGCCCGGTGCGCGCCGGCAGGTCGCCGTGATGGTGGATCTCCACGCCCTCACCGACCTTCATCCATTCCAGGATGCCGCGGATCGCCGGATGGGCGATCTCCCGCGTCTCCTGCACCTGCTCGATCTTCGACCAGACGATGCGGCTGCGGAAGTCGAAGAACGGCGGCAGGTAGCGGCAGTGCAGGTAGATGTACTTGTCGATGGTGGTCGCCAGCACCGCGCCGCCATGCTCCCGGAACCACGCCGGGTAGTCGGTGCCGCCGCCGAAGAAGGAGACGCGCAGGGGGGTGCGGGTGATGATCATGGGCCTAGACCAGCGACCGTGACCGCAGGAAGGAGCGGACCTGCTCGGCGACGTACTGGCGCGCGCCCGAATCCACGTCCTGGTGATTGCCGAACGAGAAGGCGCCGTCCATCACGGCGTTGGAATGCTTCATGTCGCCGACCACGCGGTGCTCGTACAGCTTGAGCGCGGGCTGGCGGGCGATGTTGCCGGCGATGATCGGCCGGGTCTCGACGCTCTGCGCGTTCAGCGCCTTGGTGAGCTCGGTCACCGTGAAGCCCGCCTTGGCCTTGACCCGGATCGGGAAGCCGAACCACGAGTGATGGCCCTTGGGCTGCTCCTCCTGGAAGTCGAAGAAATCGCCGTACTGGGCGAGCTCGCGGCGGAACCAGGCCGAGTTCTGGCGCCGAACGTCGACGAACTGCTTGAGCTTGGGCAGCTGGACCAGGCCCATCGCACCGGACAGCTCCATCGGCCGCAAATTGTAGCCGACGTTGACGAACAGGAAGCGCGGGTCGATGTCGGGGTATTTCTTCAGCCAGCGGTCGCGGTCCTTGACCTCGCGCACCCAGCCATGGGCACGCAGGATGCGCATCAGTTCGGCCAGCTCGAAATCGTCGGTGACGGTGATGCCGCCTTCGAGGGTGGTCAGATGGTGTGAGAAGTAGAAGCTGAAGGTGCCGACCCGGCCGAACTTGCCGACCGCCTTGCCGTCGTAATAGGCGCCCAGCGCCTCGCAGCAGCTTGCAGATGTCGACGATGGCATCCATCGCGCATGGGTTGCCGTAGACCGGCACGATCATGACCGCGCGGGTCTTCGGCCCGATCGCCCGCTCGATCTGGTTGGGGTCGATGTTGAAGGTCGCGGGATCGATGTCGACGATCACCGGCACCAGGCCGCACTGGATGACCGGCCAGACCGTGGTCGACCAGGAGAGCGCCGGCACGATCACCTCGTCGCCGGGCCTGAGCCCGTCCTCGGTTGCCGGGTTGGCGAGCGCCGCGACCGCCAGCAGGTTGGCCGAGGAGCCCGAGTTGTTCATCACGCCGTCGGTCCAGCCGAAGGTCGAGGCGAAGACCTCCTCGAACTTCTTCACCTTCGGGCCCATGGTGACGTAGGTCGACAGCAGGCACTCGAGGGCGGCGTTGATCTCGCCGGCGCTGAAGGTCGGCTCGTGCAGGCGCACGATCGGCTTCTTCGGATCGAACGAGTAGCCGAAGTCGGCGGCGCAATAGGCCTCGACGGCCTTGAATACGGCGGCGCGCAACGCGTCTTTGTCCAGCATCAACCCCTCGGGCATTCGAATGAGCCTAGAACGGGCCGCGGAATTCCGCGACTTCGCTGCTGTCGACCTTGCCCGGCTGCCAGGCCGGGGCGGCGCTGCCGCGGACCAGCCGGTAGGTGGCCTGGGCGATCGACTGCGGTGACGGATAGTACAAGTTCTCGAGGATCTTGGTGGTCGGGCATGGCGTCGGCAGATAGCCCAGCCGCTTGGCGACAAAATGGCGGCGCTCGCCGATCCGCTCGAACACCTCCGACAGGATTTCCGACGAGGCGCCGCAGCTCAGCCAGCCGGTGTCGACCACCAGCAGCCGGCCGGTCCGCTCGACCGAGGCCGCGATGGTCGAGATGTCGAGCGGCGACAGCGACACCGGATCGATCACCTCGGCGTCGATGCCGGCCGCCTCGAGCAGGTGCTTGGCGCGCACGCATTCCAGCGCCATGTGGCTGATACCGACGATGGTGATGTCCTTGCCCGGGCTCAGGATGCGCGCCTTGCCGTAGGGGATCTCGTAGCTCTCCTCGGGCACCACGCCGCGGACGTTATGCAGCATGCGGTGCTCGATCATGATCACCGGATTGTCGTCGCGGATCGCCTGGATCAGGCAGCCCTTGGCGTCGTGCGGCGTGGTCGGCGCGACCACGCGCAGCCCGGGGATGTGCATGAAGTAGGAATGGAAGGCCTGGCTGTGCTGCGCGCCCTGTCCCCAGCTGCGGCCGATGATGGCGCGCACCACCAGCGGCACCTTGTGGGCGCCGGCGAACATGTAGCTCATCTTCGCCGCCATGTTCACGAGCTGGTTCATGCAGAGCAGCACGAAGTCCATGCGCTGGTGCACCTGGATCGGCCGCATGCCCATCAGCGCCGCGCCGATCCCGACACCGGTCATGGCGTCCTCGGCAAGCGGCACGTCGAAGCTGCGCTCCGGCCCGAATTCCCGGTGCAGGCCCAGCGTCGTGCCGAACATGCCGCGTGCGTCGTCGACGCCCTGGCCCATCACGAAGACCCGCGAATCGCGCGCCATCTCTGACCGCGTCGCTTCGAACACGGCCTCGCCATAGGTCAGGGTGCGGTTGTCAGCCCGAGAAGACATGGTCGTAGATTTCCTGGTCCTCGGGGAAGGTGCTGGCCTCGGCGAAGGCGATGGCGTCGGCGACGTGCTTCTCTTCCGCCGCCTCGATCGACCCGCGCAGATCGGCCGACAGCAGATCGCCGACGATCTTGAGGTTGTCGCCCTCGATCTTGGCGTTGAGCTCCTCGTCGGGCCGGTATTTGTGCACGCGATCCTCGGTCGGCCCGACATGGTCGCGCCAGCGATAGGTCATGCATTCGAGCAGGCGCGGGCCTTCGCCCGCCCGCACGGCGGCGACCGCGGCGCCGGCGCGCTCATGCAGCCGCATCGGCTCGTGATCCTCGATCATCTCCGCTTCGATGCCATAGGCTTTGGAGCGGGCGCGCAGGCCGCTGGGGCGTGTGGATGGCGTAGCCGTTGTTCTCGCACACGAACAGGATCGGCAGCTTCTTGAGGGCGGCGAAGTTCATGCTCTCGTGCCAGGCGCCTTCGTCGGTCGCGCCCTCGCCGAAGAAGCAGACGACGATCGCCTTGGAGCGCTGCATCTTGAGCGCCAGCGCGGCACCGACGGCGTTGGACACGCCGGTCGCGACCACGGCCGAGGTGCCCATCATGCCGACCGACGGATCGACCAGGTGCATCGACCCCGCCTTGCCGCGGGCACAGCCGTCCACCTTGCCGTAGAGCTCGGCCATCATGCGCGGCACGTCGCCGCCCTTGGCGAGATAGAGCGCATGGCCGCGATAGGTACCGAACACCACGTCGCTGTTCTCGAGATGGTCGCACACCGCGGCCGACACGGCCTCCTGGCCGATGCTGAGATGCACGGGGCTCTTGATCTTGTCCGTCGGGTAGAGGCGGACGATCTCCTCCTCGACCCGGCGGATCAGATACATCGATCGGTAGAGGCGGGCCGCGGGGCTGTTGGTACGCTCTTCCATTAGGCCGCTACGTCAACCTTGTGTTTGCGGTACCAGCGATACATGGCGTCCAGCCCATCGGCAAGCGGGGTGCGCGCCTGCCATCCGAGGGTCGCCAGACGGCTGTTGTCGAGCAGGCGGCGCGGCGCGCCGTCGGGCTTGCCGGCATCGAAAGCGAGCTCGCCCTTGTAGCCCACGACGCGTGCGATCAGCTCGGCGAGCTCGCGGATCGAGACGTCGACACCGATGCCGATATTGATCGGCTCGGCCGCAGAATAGCGCTCGAGCACGAACAGGATCGCGTCCGCGGCGTCGTCGACGAACATCAGCTCGCGACGCGGCGTGCCGGAGCCCCAGATCTCGACCCTGGATGAGCGCGATTCGCGCGCCTCGATCATCCGCCGCATCAGTGCGGGCGCGACATGGCTCATCAGGGGATCGAAATTGTCGCCCGGGCCGTAGAGGTTGGTCGGGATCGCGGTGACGTAGTCGTCGGCGAATTGCTGGCGATAGGAGGCGGCGAGGCTCGCCGTCGCGAGCTTCGCCACGGCATAGGCCTCGTTGGTCGGCTCCGGCCGACCGTCCCCGACGCTCTTCTCGGCGATCGGCTGCGGCGCACCGACAGGGTACATGCAGCTGCTGCCGAGATTGACCAGCCGCTTCACGCCGGCCCGATGCGCGGCATTCACCACGTTGGCGCCGATCATCAGGTTGATGAACAGGAAGTCGGCCGGCAGGGTCGAATTGGCGTGAATGCCGCCGACCCGCGCCGCCGCCATCACGATCGCGTCGGGCCGCGCCTTGTCGAGCCAGCGCTCGACATCGGCCTGGCGGGTGAGATCGACCTCCTCACGGCCGACCGTCAGGATTTCGCAGCCTGCGGTCGCAAGACGGCGCACGACGGCTGCACCGACCATGCCGCGATGGCCGGCGACCCAGATGCGCTTGCCGGAAGTGTCGAAAACCTTTGATTCCACGTGGTCTCCGCGGGAAGCGGCGGAATTTGACGGGTCGCCCATGCCGGGTCAAGCGGTGGTGGCATCCATGGGCGCTCT
>VBAF01000583.1 GCA_005884705.1 Alphaproteobacteria bacterium | reverse complement strand
TCGGCACGCCGAGCTTGTGGAATGCGAGCATCGCCCGCACATGCGCCGCCATCGACTGCTTCGCCGCCTTGGCGACGCCGGCCGGATCCTTGGCGCGACGGTCTTCCCACTCCGCGAGGCTCCAGCCGGCCGGCAGGTAGCCGTTGCCGGGATCGTGCGCCGAGGTCTGGTCGGTGACGCAATCGGGCCGCACGCCGCGGCGCAGCAGTTCGGGCAGCACCTCGGCCGCGTTGCCGAGCAGGCCAACCGACACCGCCTTCTTCTCTGCGGTCGACTGGCCGATGATTGCCAACGCCTCGTCGAGGTCACGGGCCTGGCGGTCGCGATAGCCGGTGCGCAGGCGGAACTCGATGCTGCTCGGCCGGCATTCGATGGCGAGGCAGGAGGCGCCGGCCATGGTCGCGGCCATCGGCTGCGCGCCGCCCATGCCGCCCAGGCCCGCGGTCAGGATCCAGCGGCCGGCGAGGCTGCCGCCATAGTGCTGGCGGCCCATCTCGACGAAGGTCTCGTAGGTGCCCTGAACGATGCCCTGGCTGCCGATATAGATCCACGAGCCCGCGGTCATCTGGCCGAACATCATCAGGCCCTTGCGGTCCAATTCGTTGAAATGCTCCCAGGTCGCCCAGCGCGGCACCAGGTTGGAGTTGGCGATCAGCACGCGCGGCGCATCGGGATGGGTGCGGAAGATGCCGACCGGCTTGCCCGACTGGACCAGCAGGGTCTGGTCGGCCTCGAGGCCGCGCAGCGCAGCGACGATGCGGTCGAAGCTCTGCCAGTCGCGTGCGGCGCGGCCGACGCCGCCATAGACCACCAGCTCGCCCGGCTTCTCGGCGACGTCGGGATCGAGGTTGTTCATCAGCATGCGCATCGGCGCCTCGGTCAGCCAGCTCTTGGCCGTCAAGGTCGAGCCATGCGGCGCGCGGATCGTGCGGCTGTTGTCGATGCGGGTCATGGGTCCTCGTCAGGCATAGGGAGAAGGCAGGGCGCGGCCCGCGGCCTCGACAACGGCGCCGCTGCGGATCATGCGCGTCGCCGCCTGCTGGTCGGGATGGAGGGAGCGGTCCTCGTCGAGATGCGGCACCTCGCGGCGCAGCAGCGCGCGCACCGCTTCGAGCGATGGGCTCGATTTCAGCGGCGCGTGGAAGTCGCAGCCTTGGGCGGCAACCAGCAGCTCGATGCCGATCACCGTGCCGCAATTGTCGGCCATCTCGATCAGCCGGCGCGCGGCGTGCGCAGCCATCGAGACATGGTCCTCCTGGTTGGCCGAGGTCGGGATCGAATCGACGCTCGCGGGGTGCGCGCGTTGCTTGTTCTCCGAGACCAGCGCGGCCGCGGTCACCTGCGGGATCATGAAGCCGGAATTGAGCCCCGGCCGCGGCGTCAGGAACGCCGGCAACCCGGAGAGCGCCGGATCGACCAGCATGGCGATGCGCCGTTCGGCCAGCGAACCGATCTCGCAGATCGCCAGCGCCATGGTGTCGGCGGCGAAGGCGACCGGCTCGGCGTGGAAGTTGCCGCCGGACAAGGCCTCTCCTGTATCGGCGAAGATCAACGGATTGTCGGTGACGCCGTTGGCCTCGGTCTCGAGCGTCTGCGCCGCGTGGCGCAGCAGGTCGAGGATGGCACCCATGACCTGCGGCTGGCAGCGCAGGCAATAAGGATCCTGCACGCGCTCGTCGCCTTCGAGATGCGACAGACGGATATCGCTGCCCTCAAGCAACGCCATCAAGGTTTTGCCCGCCGCGACCTGGCCGACATGCCCGCGCAACGCCTGGATCTCCGGCCGGAAAGGTGCGGTCGACGCCATGGCGGCGTCGACCGACAGCGCACCCGTCACCGAACAGGGTCTCGGTTTCGAACAACGCGGCCAGCGCATAGGCCGTCGAGAACTGGGTGCCGTTCAGCAGCGCCAGGCCTTCCTTGGCGCCCAAGGTCAGCGGCTTGAGGCCGGCATCGGCCAGCGCCTTCGCCGCCGGCACGACCGCACCGGCAACGCTGATCTCGCCCATGCTGATCATGGTGGCCGACATGTGGGCGAGCGGCGCGAGGTCGCCCGAGGCGCCGACCGAGCCCTGGCAGGGCACGACGGGCGTGAGGCCTTTCGCCAGCATCGCCTCGAGCAGCCGCACCGTCTCCAGCCGCACGCCGGATGCACCGCGGCCGAGCGAGATGATCTTCAGCGCCATCATCAGACGGACGATCGGCTCCGGTGTTAGCGGTCCCACGCCGCAACAATGCGAGACGATGAGGTTACGCTGCAGCAACGCCGTCTGGTCGGCGGCAATCCGCTTCGATGCCAGCTTTCCAAATCCGGTATTGATCCCATAGACGGGATCATTTCCGCGCGCGGCTGTTGCGACGATGGCTGCGGCCGCCTCGACGCGCGGCCAGAATGACGGATCGAGCACTACCGGCGCGCCGGCAATCACGCGCCCGAGATCGTCGAGGCCGACCCGGCCCGGCGCAATCACAATGGCTGTGTCCGGGCCGCTCACTGCCCTCTCCATACCCGCGCGTGAAGCGGGTTGAAGCCGATGCGATAGACGAGTTCAGCCGGCCGCTCGATATCCCAGATCGCAAGGTCGCACCATTTGCCGGCTTCGAGCGTGCCGGTCTCGCCAAGAATGCCGAGGGCGCGCGCCGCCTCGCGCGTCACGCCTGCAAGGCATTCGGACACTGTCATGCGGAACAGCGTCGCGCCCATATTCGTGGCGAGCAGCAGCGAGGTGAGCGGCGAGCTGCCGGGATTGCAATCGGTCGCCAGCAGCGCCATGTTCACACCGTGCTTGCGAAACAGCTCGACCGGTGGCTTGTTGGTCTCGCGGATGAAATAGAACGCCCCCGGCAACAGCACGGCGACCGTCCCTGCCTTCGCCATCGCGGCAGCGCCGGCGGCGTCGGTGTGCTCCAGATGATCGGCAGACAGCGCCGAGAATTCCGCGGCCAGCGCTGCACCGCCGAGATTGGAGAGCTGGTCTGCGTGCAGCTTGACCGGCAATCCGAGTGCCTTGGCCGCCCGGAACACCCGGGCCGTCTGCTCCCCGGAGAAGGCGATACCTTCCATGAAGGCGTCGACGGCGTCGGCAAGCCCGGCCCGCGCCACCGCCGGCAGCATCTCGCCGCAGACGAGGTCGATATAACGGTCTTTGTCGCCCTCGGCTTCGGCAGGCAGCGCGTGCGCGCCGAGAAACGTGGTGCGGATAGCGACCTGCCGGTTACGACCTAGCGTGCGCGCGGCGGAAAGCTGGCGCATCTCGGTCTCGGCATTGAGCCCATAGCCCG
>VBAF01000579.1 GCA_005884705.1 Alphaproteobacteria bacterium | reverse complement strand
GCTCACCACCCTGCGCGAGGCGATGAGCACCGACGACAAGGGGCTGAAGGTGATCGTCGCCGACGGCGAATGCCAGCTCGCGCGCCAGCGCCGCATCCGGCCGCAGATCGCCGCCCAACTCAAAGCGGGCGAGCGGGTGGTGCGCACGCGCTACGGCGTCGACGACGAGGTCTGCACCGGCGATCATTCCTGCATCCGGCTCTCCGGCTGTCCGTTGCTGGTGGTGAAGCCCAGCCCCGATCCGCTGCGCAGCGATCCGGTGGCGCACGTCAACAACGGCTGCGTCGGCTGCGGCCTGTGCGGCGAGGTGGCGGATGCCGCGATCCTGTGTCCGTCGTTCTACAAGGCCGACATCGTCCAGAACGCGACCTGGTGGGACCGCCTGCTCTGGCGCCTGCGCTCGAAGGTGATTGGGGCGCTGGCATGTTGAGCTGGTCTTTTGCTGGGGGCGCGCCACTCCAGTGGCGCGATCTTCTCGTTTCGACACCGCATGACGCGCCACTGGAGTGGCGCGCCCCCAGCCCATGAAACCCATCACCATCCTGATCGGCGCGTTGGGCGGCGACGGCGGTGGCGTGCTGTGCGACTGGATCATTTCGGCAGCACACAGCCAGGGGCTGGGCGTGCAGGCGACGCAGATCCCCGGCGTGGCCCAGCGGACCGGCGCCACGACCTACTATCTCGAGGTGATGCCGGCGAGGGGCCCGCGCGAGGCCGTGCTGGCGCTCAATCCGGCGATCGGCGAGGTCGACGTGGCCCTCGCGACCGAGCTGCTCGAGGCCGGCCGCATGATCTTCAACGGCTTCGTCACGCCCGATCGCACGACCCTGATCGCCTCGACCCATCGCGTGCTGGCGATCAGCGAACGCGCGGCGATGGGCGACGGCGGCTTCGACGTCGGTCGATTGCTGCGCGCGGTCAAGGAGCGGAGCAAGGCGCAGATCCTGTTCGACATGGACCAGGCGGCCGAAGAAAGCGGCGGCGTCATCAACGCCGTGCTGCTGGGCGCATTGGCCAGCTCGGGCACGCTGCCGATCGCCGATGCGGCCTTCGAGCTGGCGATCCGCGAGTCGGCCAAAGCCGTCGACACCAACCTCGCGGCCTTCGCCTTCGGCCGCGGCCATGCCCGCGGCGAGCTCGAGCAGGCGGTGCGCGAGCATCACAAGCGCCAGACCGCGGCACAGGGCAGCGAGGACCTGATCGGGCGGGCGCGCGCGAGCTTCCCCGCCGCCTGCCTCGACGTGGTGGAAGAGGGCGTCCGCCGCCTCGTGACCTACCAGGACCGGCGCTATGCCGCGCTGTTCCTCGACCGGCTCGACGGCATCGATGCCGCGATCGTCCGCGAGGTGGCCCGTCATCTTGCCGTGCGCATGTCGTTCGAGGACGTGATCCGCGTGGCCCAGGCCAAGACCGCGCGCGAGCGGCTGTCGCGGGTGCGCGCCGAGGTCCGGGCCAAGCCGCACGAGCCGCTCGAGATCACCGAGCATTTCAAGCCGGGCAACGAGGAGATCGCGGCGGTCCTGCCGCCGTCGGCCGCGCGCTGGCTGCTGGCGCGGCGTCCGTTCCATTTTTCCATGCATGTGCGCAGCACGACCATCTGGGGCTTCGCGCGACTGCGTCTGCTGGCAGGCCTGCGCTGGTGGCGGCCGCACACCTGGCGCTATGCCGAGGAGCAGGCCGAGATCGAGCGCTGGCTCGGGCAGATTCGCGCCGCGCAGGCGCTGAGCCTCGATCTGGCGCGCGAGATCGCCGAGTCGGCGCGGCTGATCAAGGGCTATGGCGACACCTATAAGCGCGGGCTCGCCAACTACCGGCGCATCGCCGACGAGATCATCGCACCGGCGCTGGCCGGCCGCCTGCCGGCCGCGAAGGCGGCCGATGCGGTGGCCAATGCCCGGGTCGCGGCGTTGGCCGATCCCGACGGCGACGCGCTCGACCGCACGTTGGCGGCGATCGGAACGGCCACGTTGCGCCATGCCGCTGAGTAGCTGGCACGAAGTGACCGTCGAATGGGGCGACTGCGATCCGGCCGGGATCGTCTACT
>VBAF01000578.1:3511-4026 GCA_005884705.1 Alphaproteobacteria bacterium | reverse complement strand
TCGCACTCGAGATAGAGGCCGTTGCCCTCGCGGCCGCTGCCCAGGATGTCGAGGCCCTCGATGGTGAGGAAACGCATGGTCGAGCGGCAGAGAAGCTGCAGCACGTTGCCGCCGCCTTCGATCGCCGAATGGATCCGCGCGCCGTGGGCCCAAATGCCGTGGTGGCGGGTGATGTCGCGCGTCTCGCCCTGCGCTGCGCCGATGCGCAGCGTGCGGGTGACCTTGTAGGTGCCGGGCGGGATCGTCAGGAAGCCCGGCCCGTCCGAGGCGAACGCGGCGTCGAGCGCGGCCTGCAGCGCGGCGGTGTCGTCGGCGGTGTCGTCGCCTCGCACGCCGAACGCGGCGGCCGAGAGCATCGCCCGTTCGGTGGGACGCTTCTGGCCGGCCGGATCGCGGGTCGGGATGGTGGCGAGCGCCAGCGCTCCGGCGCCGGCGCCGAGCCCCAGCATCAGGCGGCGGGAGCCTTCGGACGACGTCATGTCTGCCCGTCCACCAGCCTCAGCCGCGGCCGCAAC
>VBAF01000578.1:2104-3467 GCA_005884705.1 Alphaproteobacteria bacterium | reverse complement strand
GGTAACCAGTATCGAGGCCGCGGCGGCGATCAGCAGCACCGCCCAGGTCTTGGGCCCGACATAGGAGCCCGAGGCCTGGCCCAGGACCACCCACACCCCCCAGCAGTAGAGGATGCTCGCGGCGCCGAGCAGCCTAAGCCATAGGCTCAGGGCCGCCAGCACGATCACGCCCCACACCGCGCCGAGATAGATCCAATGCAGCCAGAAGAAGTTGGTCAGCACGTCGGCGACCTTGGGGATGCGCCACGCCGACTGGAACGAGGCCGAGTTCATGAAGACTTCGAGCACCCTGTCGGAAATGTAGGGCTCGCCGGTCAGGCCGGAGCCGGCCCACGGATGGTTCTTGAAGATGTCGAAGGCGACCAGCATCGGGCCGGTGAAGCGGTAGAAGAAGCTCGCGTCGCGGCCGCTCTGCATCTCGTGGAAGCGCTCGGCGAACAGGGTTTGGCCGGCGACGTAGGCGACCAGCACGATCAGGCTGGACAGCACCACGGCACCCACCATGCGCGTCCCCGAGGTGCGCCGCGTGCCGCCCGCCAGGAACAGGAAGTACGGGACGGCGAGCAGCAGCATCAGCATCAGGGTCGGTCCGGGCAACACCAGGATCGCGAGCCCGAGCAGGCCGGCATAGACCAGGTACTTGTAGCGCCACGGGCTGAGCGCCAGCCACACCGAGCAGTAGTGGGTGTAGGCGAAGGTGACGGCCGACGGTTCGGAGGTGAAGAGCTTGGGCCGCACGCGGCCGTACAGGATCTCGTCGCGCAGGTCGGCGTCATAGACGTAGGCCTGGTCGTAGAGCTTGGCGCGCACCAGGTCGCTCAGCCCGCGCAGGCCGCCCCATTGTTCGAGTGCGCAGCCACCGATGATGGCGAGGCAGAAGGTGAGCAGGATGATGGAAAGCTGGCGGCGGTCGGCGTGCACCAGGGTGAGGAACATGCCGTAGGCGATCGTGATGGAATAGGTGAGCTGCAGCAGCCCGGTGCTGCGCTTGCCGAGCCAGTTGACGTCCTCGGCCGACAGGATCGAGGCGACATAGACCAGCAGCACCAGCAGCAGGCCGGCGAGATGGCTCTGCCGGATCTGGTCGCGGCGGCGCCACAGCATGAACAGGCCCGCCGCGCCCGAGGGCGCGCAGGTCAGCGGCACCTTGGTCGTGATCTGCAGCGCCACGCCGAGATAGAGGCCGAGCAGGAACAGCACGACCAGAGCGCAGTCGAGCGCATCAAGCCGCTGGGCGCGGAAGGGCGGGGCGAGGGTTGCGGTCATGATGTGATCACCGAGAGGATCTGATGGCCGCGGCTCGCCCAGTCGAAGCGGTCGCGGCAGGCGACGAAGGCGCGGTCCTGCAGGCGGTTGAGGCGGT
>VBAF01000578.1:0-2052 GCA_005884705.1 Alphaproteobacteria bacterium | reverse complement strand
GTCGTGCACCAGCGGCACGCCGGCGAACGAGCCGCGCAGCGCGAATACCGGGATGCGGTTGAAGACATACTCCAGCACCTTGAGCTTGAAGCCGCCGCCGTTGCGCTCGGGCACGATCGCGATGCGGGCCTCGTCCATGTAGCGGGTGACGTCGGGCACGGTGCCGGTGAAGGTGCAGGCCTTGCTGCGCTGGCGCAGGCGCTCGAGGAACTTCTCCTCGGCGCTGCCTACCGCGACCAGCTCGGCGCCAGCCGCGGCGAACAGCGGGTCGGCGACCTCGACGAACTCCTCGAGGTTCATGCGCTTGGCGATCCAGTCGAAGGAGCCGACGATCACGGCGCGGCGCGGCAAGTCGGCCGTGAGGCGCCGCTCGGGCAGCTTGCGGCCGCGATAGCCGGGGGTCAGCACGCCCATCGGCTTGTTGCCGCGGCGGCGCTCGTAGAGCTTCAGATCCTCCGGCGTGATGGCGGTGACGAAGTCGACCTGGTCGACCAGATCGCGCTCCAGCCGCGACACCTTGGCGGCGTCGAGCCGGACCGCCTGGCGGCGGAAGAACTCGCGCTGGCTGTCGGCGACCTGCTGGCGCAGGCTCTCCTCGTGATTGTGCGAGACGTAGATCAGCCGCGGCCGCTCGCTCTTTCCGGCATAGAACTCGCGCACCGGGGCAAGCGCCCAGCCGACCGAGATGCCGTCGAACACGATGCCGTCCCAGCCGCCGCGCTCGAGCAACTGGTGCAGCTCGTGGCGCATCGCCGCGGTGCGGCAGCGATAGGCGGTGTGCGGCAGCGTCGAGGCGAGGCTGCCCCAGCGCGACTGCAGGGGATCCAGCGGCTCGCCGGGCAGCCACCACACGACATGCTCGTCGCGCGCGCCGTTGCCGCGCGGCGAATCGCGGCGCCGCAGGCCCAGAACCTCGATCTCGCTGCCGGTCGCCGCGACCGAATCGATCAGCCCGCCGGAGTAGACGTACTGACCGTTATGGCGCGGCTCGGGATCGGCCAGCGTGAGCCACAGACAGCGCATCGGCGGCTGCCTGCCGGTCTCAGAACGCGTGCTGACCGGTGAAGCCGCCCAGGATCGTACGGACGATGATCTTGAGGTCGAGGAGGATCGACCAATGCTCGATGTAGTAAAGGTCATGCTCGACCCGCTTCCTGATTTGCTCGACGGTGTCAGTCTCGCCGCGCCAGCCGTTGACCTGCGCCCAGCCGGTGATGCCGGGTTTCACGCGATGGCGTGCGTCGTAGTATTTGACCGCCTCCTGGTAGAGCAGAGAGCCGGCTTTGGCGGACAGCGCGTGGGGGCGCGGGCCGACGATCGACATCTCGCCGCGCACCACGTTGAGAAACTGCGGCAGCTCGTCGAGGCTGGTGCGGCGCAGGAACGCGCCGACTTTCGTGATGCGTGGATCGCCGCGCCGCGTCAGTTGCTCGGCGTTGGCGTCCGTCATGTGGGTGTACATGCTGCGGAACTTGAAGACCTCGATCAGCCGGTTGTTGAAGCCGTAGCGCTTCTGGCGGAACAGCACCGGTCCCGGGCTGTCGAGCTTGATCATGAGGGCGATCGCCAGCATGAGCGGCGCGATCATCGTCAGGATCAGCGCGCCCAGCACGCGGTCCTCGATCTCCTTGGCGATCGAACGCCAGCCGCCCAACGGCCGCTCGATCACGTTCAGGAAGGTATGGCCGGCGATGTGGCTCGCGCCGACCTGGCCGAGCCTGAGCCCGAAGGCGTCGGGGCAGAGCCGCACATGCACGGGCACCAGGCACAGGCGATTGAGCGTCTCGACCAGCTCGCGGTCGCGGGCGAGCGGCAGTGCCACGATCACGGTGTCGATATGGTGCTCGCGCGCCTCGCGCACGAGGTCGTCGACGGTGCCGCGGATCGGATAGCCCATGCAGGCGCGCGGCAGGCTCTTCGCCTTGTCGTCATAGACGCCGAAGATGCGCAGGTTGGCCGGCCGTGCGGCAAGGCTGCGCAGCAGGCGCTGCGCGACCGGGCCCGCGCCGACGATCGCCACCGAGTCGCCGAGCCGCCCGGCGCGACTCCAGG
>VBAF01000196.1:13137-13334 GCA_005884705.1 Alphaproteobacteria bacterium | reverse complement strand
GACGTCTTTCCGCGGCCGATGGCTTTGCGGCGGCGCAGCTCGATGAGCTCTACCAGATCGAGCGCTGGGGCGAGGATCCGATCGCCACGCAGCGGCATCAGAACATCCGCCGCGATCTCGAAGCCGGCACGCGCTTCCTCGCGTTGCTGGGCCACGCAAGACTGAAAGGATAACGCATGGGAGCGGGCACGACATTC
>VBAF01000196.1:7177-13054 GCA_005884705.1 Alphaproteobacteria bacterium | reverse complement strand
TGTCGGCGATGCTGGTGGCCGAAGCGGGCTTCGACGCGATCTGGGCGTCGGGCTTCGAGCTCTCGGCGATGTACGGCGTGCCAGACGTCAGCGTCGTGTCGATGACCCAGCATCTCGACATGACGCGCGCCATGGCCGAGCGCTCCGGCATTCCGGTGGTCGCCGACATCGATACCGGCTTCGGCAACGCCATCAACGTGCTCTATGCAGTCGAGCAGTACGAGCGCGCCGGCGCCGCTGCGATCGTGATGGAGGACAAGAGCTTTCCCAAGGTCACCAGCCTGATCGCCGGCGGCCGCCAGGACATGGTCCGCATCGAGGAATTCCAGGGCAAGATCGAAGCCGCGCGCTCGGTGCGCAAGGACAAGGACTTCGTGATCGTGGCGCGCACCGAGGCGCTGATCGCGGGCCTCGGCCAGGAAGAAGCGCTGAAGCGCGCGCATGCCTACGAGGCGGCCGGCGCCGACATGATCCTGGTCCATTCCAAGCAGAAGACGCCGGACGAGATCGAGGCCTTCGTCAAGGCATGGAACGGCAAGGCGCCGATCGCGCTGGTGCCGACCGCCTATCCGCAGATGACGGTGGCGCGCGTGAAGGCACTGAAGAAGATCGGCCTCCTGATCTGGGGCAACCATGCGGTTCGCGCCTCGGTCGGCGCGATGCGCAAGACTTTCGCCCAGATTCGCAAGGATGGCGGAATCCATGGCGTTGAATCGCAGATCGCCACCGTCGATGAGGTTTTCGACCTCCAAGGCATGGCCAAGGTGAAGGACGACGAGAAGCGATTCCTGCGCTAGAACAGGCCGCAACAGGCCGGAGAACGCCAGATGCAAAAGATGCTGGAAGAGCTGGAAAAGCGCCGCAAGGCCGCGCGGCTGGGCGGCGGTGAGCGCCGCATCGAGGCGCAGCACGGCAAGGGCAAGCTGACGGCGCGTGAGCGGCTCGACGTCCTGCTCGATCCCGGCTCGTTCGAGGAGCTCGACATGTTCGTCGAGCATCGTTCGACCGACTTCGGCATGGAAAGCCAGAAGATCCCGGGCGACGGCGTGGTGACCGGCCACGGCACGATCGCCGGCCGGCTGGTCTATGTCTTCAGCCAGGATTTCACCGTGTTCGGCGGCGCGCTGTCGGGCATGCATGCCGCCAAGATCTGCAAGGTGATGGACATCGCCCTGAAAGTCGGCGCGCCGGTGCTCGGCCTCAACGATTCCGGCGGCGCGCGCATCCAGGAGGGCGTCGATTCGCTGGCCGGTTACGCCGATGTTTTCCAGCGCAACGTGATGGCCTCGGGTGTGATCCCGCAGATCTCCATGGTGATGGGGCCGTGCGCCGGCGGCGCGGTCTACTCGCCGGCAATGACCGACTTCATCTTCATGGTGAAGGACAGCTCCTACATGTTCGTCACCGGTCCCGACGTGGTGAAGACGGTGACGCACGAGACGGTGACCCAGGAAGAGCTCGGCGGCGCGCTCACCCACACCCAGCGCTCGGGCGTCTCCGATCTTGCCTTCGAGAACGATGTCGAGGCCCTGCTGCAGCTTCGTCGCTTCGTCGACTTCCTGCCGTCCAGCAATCGCGAGAAGGCGCCGATCCGCCCGACCCTCGATCCGGTGGATCGCGACGATGCCTCGCTCGACACTTTGGTGCCGGACAATCCCAACAAGCCCTACGACATCAAGGAGCTGATCCTGAAGGTCGTCGACGAGGGCGATTTCTTCGAGCTCTCGCCCGAATGGGCCGGCAACATCGTCGTCGGCTTCGGCCGCATGGGCGGCAAGACCGTGGGCTTCGTCGCCAATCAGCCGATGGTGCTGGCCGGCTGTCTCGACATCGACTCCGCCCGCAAGGGCGCGCGCTTTGTGCGCTTCTGCGATGCCTTCAACATCCCGATCGTGACTTTCGTCGACGTGCCGGGCTTCCTGCCGGGCACCGCGCAGGAATACGGCGCGATCATCAAGCACGGCGCCAAGCTGCTCTACGCCTACGCCGAGGCCACGGTGCCGAAGGTGACGGTGATCACCCGCAAGGCCTATGGCGGTGCCTATGACGTCATGGCGTGAACTATGCCTGGCCGGGCGCCGAGATCGCGGTGATGGGCGCCAAGGGTGCGGTCGAGATCATCTTCCGCTCCGACATCGGCGACGCCGCCAAGATCACGGCGCGCACCGAGGAATACCGCCAGAAGTTCGCCAATCCGTTCGTCGCCGCCAACCGCGGCTTCATCGACGACGTGATCATGCCGCACGGCACGCGTCGGCGGATCTGCAAGGCGCTGAAGACGCTCGAGAACAAGCGCCTCGACAATCCGTGGCGCAAGCACGGAAACATTCCGCTGTGATGGGTTGGACGTGCGATTGACCCCGGGGGAGCGGATGCGGCGGGCGCGGAGCGTGAGACGGCACGTGATCGTGGCGCTGCTCGCCTTGCTGGTGCTGATCGCGGTCAATGCCCTGTTCAGCAGCGCGTATCCGTGGTGGCTGTGGGTGCTGATGGCCTGGATGCCGCTGATCGCCGGCCACACCGCCTGGTCGATGGGCCTATTCGAGCGCAACAGGCTCGACCGCAGTAAAGAGGGATCATGAGCAAGCTGTTCGACAAGATCCTGATCGCCAACCGCGGCGAGATCGCCTGCCGGGTGATCCGCACGGCCAAGCGGCTCGGCATCAAGACGGTCGCGGTCTATTCCGAGGCCGATGCCGATGCGCTGCACGTGCGCCAGGCCGACGAGGCGGTGTTCATCGGCCCGGCGCCGGCAACCCAGTCCTATCTGCTGATCGACAGGATCGTCGAGGCCTGCAAGAAGACTGGCGCTCAGGCGGTGCATCCCGGCTACGGCTTCTTGTCCGAGAAGCAGGAATTCCAGAAGGCGCTGGCCGCGGCCGGCATCGCCTTCATCGGCCCCGACGCGCACGCGATCTACGCCATGGGCGACAAGATCGAGTCCAAGAAGCTCGCCCAGGCGGCCGGCGTCAGCACCGTGCCGGGCTATCTCGCGGCGATTCCCAACGCCGACGAGGCGGTCAAGATCGCCAACAAGGTCGGCTATCCGGTGATGATCAAGGCGTCGGCCGGCGGCGGGGGCAAGGGCATGCGCATCGCCTACAACGACACCGAGGCCAAGGAAGGCTTCGTGTCGGCAACCAGCGAGGCCAAGTCCTCGTTCGCCGACGACCGCGTGTTCATCGAGAAATACGTCGAGGAGCCGCGCCACATCGAGATCCAGCTGATCGCCGACGGTCACGGCAACTGCCTCTACCTGTGGGAGCGCGAGTGCTCGATCCAGCGCCGCCATCAGAAGGTGATCGAGGAGGCGCCAAGCCCGTTCCTCGACGCCAAGACTCGCCAGGCGATGGGCGAGCAGGCGGTCGCGTTGGCCAAGGCGGTGCAATACAAGAGCGCCGGCACCGTCGAGTTCATCGTCGACAAGGACCGCAACTTCTATTTCCTCGAGATGAACACCCGCCTGCAGGTCGAGCATCCGGTGACCGAGCTGATCACCGGCCTCGACCTGGTCGAGCTGATGATCCGGGTCGCCGCAGGCGAGAAGCTGCCATTCAAGCAGAAAGACGTGAAGCTCGACGGCTGGGCGGTCGAGGCACGGGTTTACGCCGAGGACCCGTTCCGCAACTTCCTGCCCTCGACCGGCCGCCTCATCAAGTATCGCGAGCCCGAGCCGGGCAGCGATGTCCGCGTCGACACCGGCGTCTACGAGGGCGGCGAGATCTCGATGTTCTACGATCCGATGATCGCCAAGCTCTGTACCTACGGCAAGACGCGCATCGCGGCGATCGACCGCATGCGGCGCGCGCTCGACGAGTTCTATGTCCGCGGCGTGTCGCACAACGTGCCGTTCCTGGCTGCGCTGATGGCCCATCCGCGCTTTCGGGAGGGCCGGCTGACCACCAACTTCATCGCCGAGGAGTTCAAGGGCGGCTTCACCGCCAAGCACCTGCCGCCGCGCGATCCCGCCGTCCTGGGCGCCGTCGCCGCGGTGGTCGAACGGAGGCGCGACGAGCGCAGCGGCCTCAGCCTGGACGATCGGGTGGTGATGCTGAACCGCGCGCCGCTGGCGCTCACCATCACCGGCAAGGAGTCGGACTTTGTCGTCGCGGTCGGTGACCGCCGCATCCACATCGAGACCGACTGGGTGCCGGGCGAACCGCTGTTCCACGGCCATGGTCGTGCAGATCGACGCCGCGGGCTCGGGTTGGCGGCTGTTCAACGAGGGCGGCCAGGCCGAGGCGCTGGTGCTGACGCCGCGCCAGGCCGAGCTCTATGCCCTGATGCCGGTGAAGGCCGCACCCGACACCTCGAAGTTCCTGCTGTCGCCGATGCCCGGCCTGCTCGCGTCGGTCGCCGTGGCCGAAGGGCAGGAGGTCAAGGCGGGCGAGCCGCTCGCCGTCGTCGAGGCGATGAAGATGGAGAATGTCCTGCGCGCGGTGCAGGACGGCACGATCAAGACCCTCCATGCCAAGGCGGGCGACAGCCTCAAGGTCGACCAGAAGATCATCGAGTTCGTCTGAGCCGATGGCACTGCAGGCTCGCCTCACCATCAGCGGCCGGGTCCAGCGAGGCGCTGATCGTCGGCGATGAGAGCGCGGTCGGCCGCATGATCGAAGCCTGCCGCCGCGGGCCTCCGTTTGCCCGCGTCGACGAGATCGACGTCGACCCGGTCGACCTCGACATCCTGCCCGAAGGCTTCATCCGGCTGCCGACGGTGTGATCTTCTTGCTGGGGGCGCGTCACTCCAGTGATGCGATCATGTCTCCGTCGGCACAAGAGAAGACGCGCCACTGGAGTGGCGCGCCCCCAGCGCAAACACCTCGTCGAACGTCTCCGCCAGGGCCATGTCGAGGTCGGTCATGGTGACCGGCAGGCCGAGATCGACCAGCGAGGTCACGCCGTGCTGCGAGATCCCGCAGGGCACGATGCCGGCATAGTGCGTGAGGTCCGGCTCGACGTTGATCGACAGGCCATGGAACGAGACCCAGTGGCGGATGCGCACGCCGATCGCGGCGATCTTGTCCTCGCGGCCGCCCGCCCGCGCCACCCAGACGCCGACCCGGCCGTCGCGGCGCTCGGCGCGCACGGTGAAGCGGGCCAGGGTGCGGATCGTCCAGTCCTCGAGATCGAAGACGAAGCGCCGCACGTCCTGCCGGCGCCGCCGCAGGTCGAGCATGGTGTAGACCACCCGCTGGCCGGGCCCATGATAGGTGTATTGCCCGCCGCGGCCCGCGACATGGACCGGGAATCGCATCGGCTGCAACAGGTCCTGGGGCTTGCTGCTGGTGCCGGCGGTGTAGAGCGGCGGATGCTCGAGCAGCCACACCAGCTCGGAGGCGCGGCCGGCGCGGATGTCGGCGACCCGCGCTTCCATGGTCGCCAGGGCCTCGTCGTAGGGCACCAGTCCGTCCGAGATTCGCCATTCCGGCCGCGTCATTGTGGCAAAATCGGTATTTATCGCCGCCGATGCAAGGGAAGAGGCGCCGCATCGTGTCGCCGCGCCTTGCCACTGTGGGGGGTATTTGGTATCCCCCGCCGCATCGAACCGGCGCGGCCATGGCGGAATTGGTAGACGCGCTAGCTTGAGGTGCTAGTGCCGCGAGGCGTGGAAGTTCGAGTCTTCTTGGCCGCACCAAATCGCCGGATCGATCGAAAAGGTAAGTTGTGAGACGCCGCCCCTCGGGGCGGCCCTTTTTGTAGGGGCAAGGCGGGAGGCGATCTTGGCGGATGAATTGACCGAGAGCGCGCTCCGCTACCATCGCCTGCCGCGACCGGGAAAGATCGAGGTCGTCCCGACCAAGCCGCTGGCCACCCAGCGCGACCTGTCGCTTGCCTATTCGCCCGGCGTCGCCGCCGCCTGCCACGAGATCGTGC
>VBAF01000196.1:6614-7152 GCA_005884705.1 Alphaproteobacteria bacterium | reverse complement strand
GTCATCACCAACGGCACCGCCGTGCTCGGCCTGGGCGACATCGGCCCGCTCGCCGCCAAGCCGGTGATGGAGGGCAAGGGCGTCCTGTTCAAGAAGTTCGCCGGCATCGACGTGTTCGACATCGAGCTGGCGGAACTCGACCAGGACAAGCTGGTCGACATCGTGGCGGCGCTCGAGCCGACCTTCGGCGGCATCAACCTCGAGGACATCAAGGCGCCCGAGTGCTTCTACGTCGAGCAGAAGCTGCGCGAGCGCATGAAGATCCCGGTCTTCCACGACGACCAGCACGGCACCGCGATCATCGTCGGCGCGGCGATCCTGAACGGCCTGTCGCTGGTCGGCAAGGACATCGGCACGGTCAAGCTGGTGGTATCCGGCGCGGGCGCGGCGGCGCTGTCCTGCCTGGGCGTGCTCGAGAAGCTCGGCCTGCCGCGCGCGAACATCTGGGTGACCGACATCGCCGGCATGGTCTGGAAGGGCCGCAACGAGCTGATGGACCCGTGGAAGGAGCGCTATGCGCGCGACACCGCAGCGCGCA
>VBAF01000196.1:0-6543 GCA_005884705.1 Alphaproteobacteria bacterium | reverse complement strand
GGCCGCCAAGCCGCTGATCTTCGCGCTTGCCAATCCCAACCCCGAGATCACGCCCGAGGCGGTGGCCGCGGTCCGCTCCGACGCCATCATGGCGACCGGCCGCAGCGACTATCCCAACCAGGTCAACAACGTCCTCTGCTTTCCCTACATCTTCCGCGGCGCGCTCGACGTCGGCGCCACCACGGTCAACGACGAGATGAAGATCGCCTGTGTGAAGGCGCTCGCCGAGCTCGCGCGCAAGGAGCCGTCCGAGGTCGTCGCGCGCGCCTTCGGCGAGGCGGTCGGCGGCTTTGGGCCCAACCAGATCATTCCCAAGCCGTTCGATCCGCGGCTGATCGTCGAGCTCGCCCCGGCGGTCGCCAAGGCCGCCATGGAGTCGGGCGTGGCGACCCGCCCGATCGCCGATTTCGACGCCTATCGCCAGCAGCTCAACCAGTTCGTCTTCAAGTCGGGCCTGGTCATGCGGCCGGTGCTCGAGCAGGCGCGCGCCACGTCCAAGCGGGTGATCTTCAGCGCCGGCGAGGACGATCGCGTGCTGCGCGCCACCCAGGTCATCCTCGACGAGCGCGTGGCGACGCCTATCCTGATCGGCCGGCCGGAGATCATCCGCCGCCGCGCCGAGCGCCTGGGCCTGCGCTTCCGTCCCGGCACCGACGTCGAGCTGATCGATCCGTCGAGCGACACGCGCTACGACCGCTACTGGGGCGCCTACCATGCGTTGATGGAGCGGCGCGGCGTCACCGAACCGACGGCGCGCAACCTGGTGCGCTCGAGCCCGACCCTGATCGCGGCGCTGGCCGTCCATCTCGGCGACGCCGATGCCATGATCGCCGGCGCCTACGGCCGCTTCCGCACCCATTTCAATCATGTGCGCGACGTGATCGGGCTGGGCGAGGGCACCCGGCACATGGCGGCGCTCAGCATGCTGGTGATGCCGACGCGCTCGTTGTTCATCGCCGACACGTACGTCAACCAGGATCCCGACGCCGAGACGATCGCCGAGATCACCCTGCTCGCGGCCGACGCCGTCCTGCGCTTCGGCATCCAGCCGCGGGTGGCGCTCCTGTCGCATTCGCTGTTCGGCAGCTCCGACCATCCCTCGGCGCGCAAGATGGCCGAGGCGGTGGCGCTGCTGCATCGCCGGGCGCCCGCGCTCGAGGTCGACGGCGAGATGCATGGCGACGCAGCCCTCGATCCCGAGGTCCGCCAGAGCGTGTTCCCCAACTCCCGGCTGAAGGGCGCGGCGAACCTGGTGATCTGTCCCAGCCTCGATGCGGCCAACATCGCCTTCAACCTGCTGAAGACCGCCGCCGACGGCCTGCATATCGGGCCGATGCTGCTCGGCACCGCGCGGCCGGCCCACGTGCTGACGCCGTCGGTGACGGCGCGCGGCATCCTCAACATGACGGCGCTCAGCGTCGTCCAGGCCCAGCGGCTCGCCGAGGCGCGCGGATGAGCGCCGACGGCGAAGCGCTGGACGAGGTGACGCCGGAGCGGGTCCGGCGCGTCGAGGACGCGCTCGCCGAGGGCCGCAATGCCGAGGCCAAGCAGCTGCTGGAGGAGCTGAGCGCGGTCGGCCAGGCCGCCGTGCTCGAGCAGGTCTCCGAGCCGCAGCGCGACGCGCTGGTCGGTCTGCTCAAGCGCGACCTCGATCCCGAGGTGCTGACCGAGCTCGACGACGAGGTGCGCGACGACGTCCTCGACCAGCTCGACAGCAAGGACATCGCCGCCGCCGCGCGCGAGCTCGAGACCGACGACGCGGCGAGCCTGCTCGAGGACCTGCCGGAAGCGGAGCGGCGCGAGATCCTGGCCGAGCTGACCCCCGACGAGCGCGCCGAGATCGAGAAGGCGCTCGCCTATCCCGAGGACAGCGCCGGCCGCATGATGCAGCGCTCGCTGGTCAGGGTGCCGCAGAGCTGGACCGTCGGCCAGGTGATCGACTACTGCCGCGAGGCCGGCGACCTGCCCGAGGACGTCTACGACCTGTTCGTGGTCGACGGCAGCGGCCGGCTCAAGGGCTCGGTGCCGCTCGGCCGCATGCTGCGCACCAAGCGGCCGGTGCCGATCACCGAGCTGGTCGATCCCGACATCCCGTCGGTGCCGGCGACCGCCGACCAGGCCGAGGTGGCGCACCTGTTCCGCGACCAGAACCTGGTGTCCTGCCCGGTGGTCGACGACAAGGGCCGCCTGCTCGGCGTGATCATGGTCGACGACGTGGTCGACGTGATCGACGAGGAGGCCGAGGAGGATCTGCTCAAGATGGGCGGCGTCGGCCACGACGACATGCATGCCAACACCGTGCGCACGGTGCGGCTGCGCGGCGTATGGCTGGCGGTGAACCTGCTCACCGCGGTGATCGCCTCGCTGGTGATCGGACAGTTCGAGGGTGCGATCGAGAAGATCGTGGCGCTCGCCGTGCTGATGCCGATCGTCGCCTCGATGGGCGGCAACGCCGGCACGCAGACCGTCACCGTGGCGGTGCGCGCGCTGGCGATGGGCGAGCTGACGCCGGCCAATGCGCTGCGCTTCATCGTCAAGGAGATCGCGGTCGGCGGCCTCAACGGCATGATCTTCGCCCTGCTGATGGGGGCGGCGGTGGTGCTGTGGTACCACGACTGGCGGCTCGGCGCGGTGATCGGCGCGGCGATGATCTGCAATCTCGTCGCCGCGGCGCTCGCCGGCACGCTGATCCCGATCGGCCTGCAGAAGTTCGGCGTCGATCCCGCGGTGTCCTCGACGGTGTTCCTGACGACGGTGACCGACGTGATCGGCTTCCTCGCCTTCCTCGGCCTGGCGACGCTGTTCCTGCTCTAGGACGCGCGACCGTTTTCGACCGTTTTCGCGGTTTTTGCCGAGGCGACTCAAAACGGCGACGTACGCGGCGCAGGTCGACCAGAAGAGGGATATCGCGCTCATCATCGCGACAGCATACGCACGATCGCGCTCGCAACCCTATTATGGGCATTGGCCCGCCTTCGGACCCCACATTTTCGGGCCTAAAATCGCGAGCCATTGCCCATAATGAGGTCGGCGCGCGCTGCGGCGCGGGCCAGCCTGTGGAAAAGTCGAGGCGCCTCGCGCGACGGCGCGGCCTCGTCCGCCGTTGCGTGACGCCTGCGTGCCCGGCGGCTATCGTCGCGGCAGGGAGCCGCAGCGCCCGACCATCAGAGGCAAGAAGACATGATCCCCAACGCCATGCCGCCCTTCGACTTCGGCCTCGGCGAGACCGCCGACGCGCTGCGCGAGCAGATCCAGCGCTTCTCGGCGGACCAAGTGGCGCCGATCGCCGCGGAGATCGACAAGACCGACCGCTTTCCGCGCGAGCTGTGGCCCAAGATGGGCGAGCTCGGCCTGCACGGCATCACCGTGGAGGAGGAGTATGGCGGCTCGGGCCTGGGCTATCTCGAGCATGTCATCGCCGTCGAGGAGCTGTCCCGCGCCTCCGCCGCAGTCGGCCTGAGCTACGGCGCACACTCCAACCTCTGCGTCAACCAGATCCGGCGCAACGGCAACGACGACCAGAAGCGACGCTTCCTGCCCAAGCTGCTGTCGGGCGAGCATGTCGGCAGCCTGGCGATGAGCGAGTCAGGTGCGGGCTCCGACGTCGTCTCGATGAAGCTGCGCGCCGAGAAGAAGGGCGACCGCTACGTGCTGAACGGCACCAAGATGTGGATCACCAACAGCCCCGACGCGCAGGTGGTCGTGGTCTATGCCAAGACCGATCCCGCCGCCGGCGCGCGCGGCATCACCACCTTCATCGTCCCGACCGACGCCAAGGGCTTCAAGGTGGCGCAGAAGCTCGACAAGATGGGCATGCGCGGCTCCTCGACCGGCGAGCTGGTGTTCGAGGATTGCGAGATTCCCGAGGAGAACGTGCTGGGCCAGGTCGGCAAGGGCGTCAATATCCTGATGAGCGGACTCGACTACGAGCGCGCCGTGCTGGCGGCCGGGCCGCTCGGCATCATGCAGTCGGCGATGGACATCGTGGTGCCCTATGTCCATGAGCGGAAGCAGTTCGGCCAGGCGATCGGCGAGTTCCAGCTCGTCCAGGGCAAGCTCGCCGACATGTACACCACCATGAACGCCTGCAAGGCCTATGTGTATGCCGTGGCCAAGGCCTGCGACCGCGGCCAGACCACGCGCAAGGATTCGGCCGGCGCGATCCTCTACGCCGCCGAGAAAGCGACCCTGGTGGCGCTCGACGCGATCCAGCTGCTGGGCGGTAACGGCTACATCAACGACTATCCGACGGGGCGTCTGCTGCGCGATGCCAAGCTCTACGAGATCGGCGCCGGCACCAGCGAGATCCGCCGCATGCTGATCGGCCGCGAGCTGTTCGCGGAGACGGCGTAGATCGTGCTGAAGCACCTGGGTTCGTCGCTCGCCTTGGCGATCGGAACGCTCGCCGTGCTGGGTGGATTTGCTTCAGCCTATCGCGGCCACGGTACCGGAGCGGGGGATCTCATCATCAGCGCTCCGATCATCATCTTGGGCGCCTTGGCCTACCGGTCGGCCAAGAAGAGAATGCTCGGTCAGGTCGCGGCGACGACGACGCGGAAGGTCATGGAGGGGGTTGCGGTGCTGCTCATAGTTGCGCTGCTTTTTTCCACGAATGATTTGAAGACGCTCATCGCACTCGAACCTGCGCACTACATCATCATCCCGGCGTGGGCGATCATTGCCTACATGTTTGTCGGCTTCCGCAGTCCGAAGGGCGATTGACGTTCGCCATTCTTCCATACACACTGTGTATCGAAATCATGCCCCGCTATCTCACTGAACAGGACATCGCCGACTTTCGCAACGAGTTGTGCAAGGTCGCGACCGAGCGGTTCGCCCGCCACGGCTACGAGGGCGTCACCATGCGCCAGCTCGCCGAGGCGCTGGGCTGCAGCCCCAAGACGCCTTACCGCTACTTCAAGGACAAGGCCGATATCCTCGCCACGGTGCGGGCCCAGGCTTTCGCCCGGTTCGCCGACGCGCTCGAGTCCGCCGCCAAGGGACCCGCCGAAGGCCGCGGCCGGCGCACTGCCGAGGCCTATATCGCCTTCGCGCTCAAGAACCCGCACGCCTATCGCATCATGTTCGACATCGACGCGCCGATCGACGAGTCGCACGCCGAGCTGCACACCGCCGCCGAGCGCGCCGCCCGCTTCATCACCCGCGGCGCCGAGGAGATGGCCAAGGCGGGCACCATCGACGCCGATCCCGCGCTATTCGGCTATGCCCAATGGGCGGCTCTGCACGGCATTGTCATGCTGCACCAGTCGGGCATGCTGGCGCACGGACCAGACTACAGGAAACTGGCGACGTTCCTCGGAACGACGCTCCTGAAGGGATCGAAAGGCAGGAAATGACCGGCGTCACCTCGGGCGAGCGCTTCCGGAGCTGGGCCGACATCCAGGCCAACGCCGCGCGCGCGGCCGGCGGCTTCGCGCGGCTCGGCATCGGCGAGGACGACAGCGTGGCGCTGATGCTGCGCAACGACTTCGAGAGCTTCGAGGTCAACATGGCGGCGGGCCAGCTCGGCGCCTATGCGGTGCCGATCAATTGGCATTTCACGGCGGACGAGGCGGGCTACATCCTCGCCGACTGCCGCGCCAAGGCGCTGGTCATCCATGCCGATCTGCTGCCCCAGGTCGCGGCCGGCATCCCGGCGGGCACGGCGGTGCGGGTCGTGCCGACACCAACCGAGATCGGCCACGCCTACGGCGTGCCGTCGGACAAGCGCGCGCCGTCGCCCGGCGTCGAGACGTGGGATGATTTCGTGGCCGGCAGCGCGCCCAACACCGAGCCGCCCAAGCCGTCGCGCGGCAGCATGATCTACACCTCCGGCACGACCGGCCGGCCCAAGGGCGTCAAGCGCCAGCCGGCCACGCCCGAGCAGCAGGCCGGCGCGGTGGCGGAGATCGGCAAGCACTGGGGCCTCGCGAACGACCCCTCGATCGTGGTGCTGATGAACGGCCCGATGTATCACTCCGCGCCGGCGGCCTACGCGATGCAGAGCGCGCGGCTCGGTCTCGCGATGGTGCTGCAGGCGCGCTTCGAGGCCGAGGAGATGCTGCGGCTGATCGACAAGCATCGGGTCACGCACATGCACATCGTGCCGACCATGTTCGTGCGGCTGCTGCGGCTGCCCGACGCGGTAAAGCAGAAGTACGATCTCTCCTCGCTGCGCTGGATCACTCATGGCGCCGCGCCCTGCGCACCGGCGGTCAAGCGCCAGATCATCGACTGGTGGGGACCGGTGATCACCGAATATTACGGCGCCACCGAGACCGGCATCGTGGTCTGGCACGATTCGGCCGAGGCGCTGAGCAGGCCCGGCACGGTCGGCCGCGTGGTCGCCGGCGCCACCATGCGGATCGTCGACGAGCAGGGAAGCGACGTGAAACAGGGCGAGATCGGCGAGATCTATCTGCGCGGGCCGCTCTACAACGACTTCACCTACAACAACGACGACGCCAAGCGGCGCGAGATTGCGCTCGGCGACCTCGTGACGGTCGGCGATATGGGCTATCAGGACGAGGATGGTTATCTCTA
>VBAF01000577.1 GCA_005884705.1 Alphaproteobacteria bacterium | reverse complement strand
GCTGTGCGGCCTCACGGTGACCGAGCTGATCGCCGACCAGCGCCGCTCGACGCCGGCCGAGGTCGGCTACTACCGCCTGCGGCCGCCGGTGAAGCCGATCACCCTGGGCGAGCTCGCCTCGCTGCCCAAGAGCGAGGCCGAACGCAAAGCCGTGGAGCGCTGAATGGCGCGCACCGCCGACGTCGTGGTGATCGGTGGCGGCATCCATGGCTGCTCGACGGCGCTGCATCTGGCGCTGCGCGGCCTGAAGCCGATCCTGGTCG
>VBAF01000576.1 GCA_005884705.1 Alphaproteobacteria bacterium | reverse complement strand
AACATTGCCCCGGCGGCGTGGTCTCGCGACGCGACGGCGCGGCCGATCCGTTCCGCACGACGCAGGCCTTCCGCAAGCGCGCGATCGAGCGCGGCGCCGAGGTGATCGAGGGCGTGACCGTGACCGGCCTCGCGCGCACCGGCGACGTCTGGCGGGTCGAGACCAGCGCCGGGCCGATCGAGGCGCCCAAGGTGGTGAACGCGGCCGGCGCCTGGGCCGACCGGATCGCGGCGATGCTGGGCGAGCCGGTGCCGCTCACCGTGGTGGCGCCGATGCTGATGGTGACGAGCCGCTTGCCGGCCTTCATCCAGCCCGTCGTGATCCTGCGCGGCCGCAAGCTCTCGTTCAAGCAGCTCGCCAACGGCACGGTGGTGATCGGCGGCGGCCATCTCGCCACGCCCTATCGCGACCGCAACGAGACCGTGCTCGACTGGGAGAAGCTCGCGATCAGCGCGGCGACGGTGTGGGAGCTGTTTCCGGCGATGCGGCAGGCGACCATCGTGCGCGCCTGGGCCGGCATCGAGGCCTACATGGCCGACGGCATTCCCGTGGTCGGACCGAGTGCCACGTCGGAGGGCGTGTTCCACCAGTTCGGATTCTCGACGCACGGCTTCCAGCTCGGACCGGGCACCGGCGCGGTCGTCGCGGAGCTGGTGGCGACCGGCGCGACCAACGTGCCGATCGACGGGCTGGAGATCGGGCGGTTTCATAGCACCTCATCCTGAGGAGCGGCGCAAAGCGCGGCGTCTCGAAGGATGGGCAACAGGCCGGGTGCTCGTGCCCACCCTTCGAGACGGCGCTGCGCGCCTCCTCAAGGTGAGGTCGTGCTCGCTAGCGCTGCTTGCGCCAGTCGTACCCCAGCCGCGGAAAGTGAACGGCGACCTCGCCGACCTCGGGATCGCTGCGCAGCAAGGCGATTTCTTCTGGATCGATGAACAGCACCTCGCCCTCGGTCCAGTCGCGTGCGTTGTCGGCCGGCCGCACGCGGGCGCGCTCGCCGGGCCGGGGATCGCCGTCCTGCGGATCGGATTTTCGCGGTGTCGCCGGTGAGGCCTGCCGCGCGACGGCGAGCGCCTCGTCCGGAGTCATCTCGGTGCGCTGGCCATGGCCGATCGCCGCCATGCGGTCGCGCCAGGCCATAATCCTCGGATAGGGATCGAACTCGGCGCGGCAGTCGATATGGCGGCCGCGATAGAACCAGACGACGTGATAGCCGGCGAAGTCGGCGATGCAGGGTTTGTCGCCCAGCAGGTAGGAACGGCCGTCCTCGAGCATCTCGGCCAGCCACCTGATCTGCGGCCGCGCCAGGTGCCGGTTGCGCTCGGCGGCGGCGCGCACCGCCTCGATCGACGGCGGCGGCAGGCCGTGCAGCCTGGCGCGGTCCTCGTGCAGGCCCTCGGGCATGTGGTCGGCATTGATGCCCGAGACGAACAGCGCGGTCGGCCGCATGAACTGATGCTCGGCCCACCAGGCGATCGCCTGATCGCCTCGCCATGCCCGCGCGTGCCGGCCGGGAAGAGGGTGGGCGACGGGACGCGCCGCTCGAGCTCCCGCGCGATCAGCCGCGTGTCGCACCACAGGTCGGCGCCGTCCTGCAGGATCGGGATGCGGCGATAACCGCCGGTCAGCGGCAGCAGCTTGGGCTTGGGCAGGATCGGCGGCTGCTCGACGCTCCGCCAGGCCAGGCCCTTGAAGCCCAGCATCAGCCGCGCCTTCTCGGCAAAGTTCGAGAAGTCGTAGTGGTGGAGGATCAGCCCCGTCACGCCTTTGATCGTCACGCCGCCTTCAGCACACCCGCGTCGTCCTCGATCGGCAGCGGGTTCCAGTTCCGCGACACCACCCAATCCGGCCGCGGGTGGTCGCCGAGCTGCGGCTTGTTGGCGACGGTGTTGCACGACACGTAGATGTGCCAGCGGTCGTCGGCCGAAAGATTGTGGCCCGAGGCGTGCAGGACGTTGCAATGGAACAGCACGCAGGTGCCGGCGCGGCCGGTCACGGCGACCGGCTCGGGCGAGCTCTTGAGGATCTCGATCATGCGCGGCTTGGGCATCGCCCAGAACTTGTACGACGTCGATTCGTCCCACACCGGCTCGATGCGGCCGAGCTTGTGGCTGCCCGGGATGAGGTAGAGCGCGCCGCCCATCTCGGTGGTGTCGGTCATCATGACGTTGAAGGTCGCCATGTCGGGCCGCGCGCAGCCGTCGCGCATCCACGAGCCGTAATCCTGGTGCCACTGCCACACCGTGCCCTCGATCGCCGGCTTGGTGTTGATCTTGGTGTGATAGACGTAGACCCCGTCGTCCTTCAGCACCTGCTGGACCGGCCGCAGCAGGCGCGGCGTGCGGACCAGGGCGCGGAACGGCCGCGAGCGCGTCGGTCCGTCATTTTCATGGACGCGGAAGATGGTGCGCACGCCGCCGGAATGCTCGCGCACGACCTCCTCGCTCTGCACCTGGCTGAGCCGCGCCACCTCGCGGCGCAGCACGGCGACCTCGTTGCGATCGAACAGGTTGGGGAAGACCAGAAAGCCGTCGCGATCGAACTGCTCGAGCTGCTGGGCGGTCAGCTCCATGGGCGGTTTCTCCGTGGATTTTGCCAACGCTAGCCCAGGGATTCCCACAGGAATAGGCCTTTCTCGGTTTGCCTGGCGGCTCGCCGAACATGGCTGGCCGAGACCGCAAAAGGGCGGCAAAATCGCCGCAACGGGAGAGAATGCATGCAAGGCGTCGTCAATATCGAGGATCTGCGCAAGCTCGCCAAGAAGCGGCTGCCCAAGATCGCTTACGATTTCATCGAGGGCGGCACCGACGACGAGGTCGGGCTGGCCACCAACGAGCAGGCGTTTCGCCAGGCGCGCATCGTGCCGCGCTACCTGGTCGACGTCTCGGTGCGCGACCAGTCGACGACATTGTTCGGCCGGACCTA
>VBAF01000195.1 GCA_005884705.1 Alphaproteobacteria bacterium | reverse complement strand
GGGAAGTCCGGCCCGTCATGCCGCATCGCCGAGGCAGATGCCGAGCGCCCGGGCAGTCCGAATCAGCGCCCCATCCGGATCGACGGTCCGGCAGCGCCCCACCACCTTTTCCAGCGGCACGTCGATCACCGTGCGGTTCCACCAGCCGACCATGCGGTCGGCCTTGCCGGCCGCCAGCAGATCGACCGCCTTCACCCCGAAGGCCGCGGCCAGCAGCCTGTCCTCGGCCGTGGGTTGCGCGCCGCGCTGGACATGGCCCAGCACCGTGGCACGCGCCTCCGCGCCCGTGGCGGTCATCAGCCGATGCGCCAGCCATTCGCCGACGCTCGCGTCACCGCGCTCGCCTTCCTCGTGGGAATCGCCGGCCGCCTCCGCCACCACCACCAGCGCCGAGGTCCGGCCGGCCTGGCGCAGCGTGGCGATGCGCTTCACGACATGGTCGAGGCGCCAGCGGATCTCGGGGATCAGCACGATGTCGGCGCCGCCGGCGATGGCGGCAGCGATGGCGATGTGGCCGGCATCGCGGCCCATCACCTCGAGCACCATGACCCGTTCGTGGCTGGCCCCGGTCGGCTGCAATCGGTCGAGCGCCTCGGCGGCGATTGCGACCGCAGTCGAATAGCCGACCGCGCGCTCGGTCTGGCCGACATCGTTGTCGATGGTCTTGGGGATGCCGATGAAGGGCAGGTTGGTGCCGGCGAGCAGCCGGCGCAGGATCTCGAGGCTGCCGTCGCCGCCGACGCCGATCAGCCCGTCGAGGTGAAGTTCGCGCAGGCCTTCGACCATCTCGGGCGAGCGATCCTTGAGCGTGCCGTCGGGCATCGGGAAGGCGAAGGGGTTGCCGCGATTGGTCGTGCCGAGGAAAGTGCCGCCCTGGCGCGCCAGCACCGCGTCGAGCCGGCCCGGATCGAGCGGCTCGGCGGCGACCGGCCGATGCAGCAGGCCGAGCGTGCCGTGGCTGATGCCGATCGTCTTCCAGCCGTAGCCATGATGCGCCCGCAAGGCGACGGCGCGGATCGCGGCGTTCAACCCGGCGCAGTCGCCGCCGCTGGTCAGGATGCCGATGGTCTTGGTCATGGCAGGCCTCCACGGCTAGTGTAACGCATGGCGAGGAAACCCAAGACAGCCCCGATTCTACAGACCGACCGGCTGCGCCTGCGGCCCTTCCGGGCGAGCGACCTGAAGGCGGCGCATGCCCTCTATGGCGACGGAGAGAACCTGCGCTATTGGGGCGTGGCGCCGAGTCCGTCGCTCGACAACACCCGCAAGATGATGCGCTGGCATATCTCCTGCGCCCCGGCGCACTACATGATCTGGGCTGTCGAGGAGAAGAAGAGCAAGCACCTGGTCGGCATAATCAACTATTTCCGCCGCGACCGGCGCGAAAAGCGCGTCGAAGTCGGCTGGCTGATCCGGCCCGGCATGCAGGGCAAGGGCTACATGACCGAGGCCGGACAGGCGTTGCTGCGCCATCTGATCGACACGCTGAAGGTCCACAGGGTCGAGGCGCTGATCCGGCCGGAGAACAAGCCGTCGGCAGCGCTCGCCAAGCGGCTGGGCTTTCGCCTGGAGGGCGGCCCGCTGCGCGACCGCTGGCTGGTCGGTGACAAGTGGCATAGCGTCATGCTCTACGGCCTGATCGCTGGCGAGGAGCGATAAGGGAGGAGCGCTGATGCGGCCCGTATTCGATCCCCGTGGCGTCCATCACCTGAAGCACCGCGGCGCCGTCGATGCCGACGGCCACGTGCTCGAGGATGCCGGCCTGTGGGACCATTACATCGAGGCCAGGTATCGCGACCGCGCGCTACGCCTGAAGCGCGACGAGAGCGGGCTGGAATATCTCGAGATCGGCGGCCGTCCCAGCAAGCGCACGCGGCGCGGCTATCCGGCCACGCTCGGCCGCATGGGCCAGAAGGATCTCGAGGCCTTCACGCCGCATCCCGACAAGACCTATGCCGCCAACATGCCGTACGGCGCCTGTGATCCGACCGAGCGGCTCGAGTTGCTCAACGCCGAAGGGCTCGACGCCGCCGTGCTCTATCCGACCCTCGGTATCCTGTGGGAGGCCGAGCTCGACGACGTCGAGCTGAGCCAGGCCTATTGCCGCGCCTACAATCGCTGGATCGCCGACTTCTGCCGCACCTCCGGCGGCCGGCTGATCCCGATCGCGCATCTGTCGCTCGGCGATCCGGCGGCCGCCGCCGCCGAGCTCGAGCGCGCGGTCAGGGATGGCTGCCGCGGCGGCTTCGTCGTGCCCTTCACCTGGACCCACAAGGCGCATGGCGACCCGGTGCACGATGCGCTCTACGCCAAGGCGATCGAGCTCGACGTGCCGGTCGCCATCCATCCCGCCTTCGAGCCTTTCGAACTGCGCTCGCCGCGCTTCGAGAACGGCCATCGCCTGTCGCTGCTCGCCTCGGTGACCGCGGGCGAAGGCGTCCGGCAGGCCTTCACCACCTTCTACGACTTCGCCACCTTCGACCGCTTCCCGCACCTGAAACTGGTGCTGCTGGAATGCGGCGCGGGCTGGATCGGCTACTGGCTCGACCGGCTCGACGGCGTCGCAACCGCGACCCATCTTGGCGCGCGCGCACCGTTGAAGCTGAAACCGAGCGATTACTTCCGCCGCCAGGTCTGGATCTCGGGCGATCCCGACGAGCGCACGCTGCCCGCCATGATGGCGACCTACGGCGCCGACCGCTTCTTCTGGGCGTCGGACTATCCGCACCCCGACCATACCGGCGACTACCTGCAGGCGCTGGAAGACATGGCGGATGCGGTGCCCGCGCCGGCGCGCGCCGGCCTGCTGGGCGGCAACGTGCGCAAGGCGTTCGGCTTCTGATGCGCGCGGTGCCGCAGGCCTGGACGCGCGACACGATCGTCCCGGCCGACTGGACGGTGACGCTCACCGACACCGCGCAGCGTGAGCTGCTCGCGGTGCGCAACGAGATCCGCCGCGCGCCGCTGCCGACCTTCCTGCTCGAGCCGAAGGACTTCGCGCTCGACGCCTGCCGCGCCGTGATCGAAGAAGTCCGCCGCGTGGCGCAGAGCGGGCCGATGTTCGCCGTGCTCGACCGCTTGCCGATGGCCGAGATCACGCGCGACGAGGCGATCCAGCTCTATTGGCTGCTGTCGAGCCTGCTGGCCCGACCGGTGGCGCAGAAGATCACCGGCCAGATGTTCTACGACGTGATGGACACCGGCGCGAAGCTCAAGCCCGGCTCGGGCATCCGGCCGACCGTGACCAATGTCGACCTGCGCTTCCACAACGACAATTCCTACAACGAGACGCCGCCCGACTATGTCTGCCTGCTGTGCCTGCATCCGGCGATGCAGGGCGGCGTCAGCCAGGTGATGAGCGTCGCCACCGTGCACAAGGCGCTGGAGGACCGCCATCCCGAGCTGATGCCGCGGCTCTATCGGCCGTTCTGGTACGACCGCCACGCCGAGCATCATCCCGGCGAGCCGACCACCTTCGCCGCGCCGATCTTCGAGCGCGCCGCCGATGGCACGGTCAAGGCGCGGCTGGCGCTGAGCGAGATTCACGCCGGCTACGCGCTGCGCGACGAACGGATGGACAACGAGACGACGGCGGCGCTCGCCGCCGTGCAGTCGGTGTTCGAGCAGCCCGAGCTCCATGTCGAGCTCGCCTTCGCGCCGGGCCAGATCCAGTTCGTCAACAACCGCGCGACCGGCCACGCCCGCACCGAGTTCGTCGACTTCCCGGAGCCCGAGCGCAAGCGCCACCTGGTACGGCTGTGGCTGCGCGACGCGGGCAAGCGCGGCTATCGCGGCTGAAGACGGGACGTCGGCGCCGCCGGCAAAGAGGCTTGACCGGCTCAATCAATCTTGCCGCCGGTCGCCGCCGTCGCAGAATGGCGGCATGAAAACCCACTACCAAGCCTTCGCCCGCTACAACGCCTGGGCCAACCGCCGGCTCTACGCCGCCGCCGCCGAGCTCAGCGACGCCGAGTACCGCGCCGATCGCGGCGCGTTCTTCAAGTCGATGCACGGCACGCTCAACCACCTGCTGACTGCCGACCAGGTGTGGATGCACCGCTTCACCGGCCAGGGCCCCTCGCCCGAGCGGCTCGACATGATCCAGCACGAGCCGCTCGCGGATCTGCGGCGCGCCCGCGAGGCCGAGGACAAGCGCATCGTCGACTATGTCGACCGCCTCAGCGGGCCAGAGCTCGCCGGCACGATCCGCTATCGCCGCGTCTCGACGCCGGAGGAATTCGAGCAGGCGCTGTCGCCCGCCCTGGCGCATTTCTTCAACCACCAGACCCATCACCGCGGCCAGGCGCATTCGATCCTGTGCGGCTTCGGCCGGCGCGGGCTGGTGCTCGACCTGCTCGCCTATCAGCGCGAGGCCGAGGCGAGCAAAGCCTGACCGATGCGCGCGCGCTCCTCGCGCATCAGGCCGAGATAGACCACCACCGCGATGACCAGCCCGACGATCAGGGCATGGTCGTAGATGTCGGCGAACAGGCCAACCTCGGGAAAGGCGTGCGGCAAGGCCGCATGCAGGAAGCCCGGGATGTTGGGCATCACGCCCAGCACCAGGGCAGCCACGGCGGCTGGATTCCAGCCGCCGCGATAGGCGTAGCGGCCGTTGAGGTCGAACAGAGCCGGCACGTCGAGCTGCCCGCGGCGCACCAGCCAGTAGTCGGCCAGCATGACGCCGAGCACCGGCCCGAGCAGGGCGCCGTAGCCGATCAACCAGGTGAAGATGTAGCCGTTCGACGATTCGATCAGCTTCCAGGGCATCATGACGACGCCGAGAACCGCGGTGATATAGCCGCCGCGGGCGAAATTGACATGCTTCGGAAAGATCGCCGTGAAATCGTAGGCCGGCCCGACCACGTTGGCGGCGAGGTTCACGCACAGCGTGTCGATGGTGATGATGGCGAGCCCGATCGCCACGGCGATGCCCTCCATGCGGCCGGCCAGGTCGACCGGATCCCAGATCGCCTTGCCGTAGATCACGATCGTGGCCGAGGTGACGGCGACGCCGACCAGCGAGAACAGCGCCATCGGCACCGGCAGGCCGACGGCCTGGCCCAGCATCTGGTCCTTTTGGCTGCGCGCGAAGCGGGTGAAGTCGGGAATGTTGAGGGCGAGCGTCGCCCAGACGCCGATCATGGCGGTGAGCGACGGCGCGAACACCGCCCAGAACTGCCCGGCCTTCGCGGCCCCCGGCTCGAACTGCGATGGCGCGTTGATGAAATCGCCGAAGCCGCCCGCCTTGTCCCAGGCCCAGGCGAGCAGCGCCAGCACGACCACGATCTTGACCGGCGCGGTGATGGTCTCGATCCAGCGCACCGAATCGGGCCCCTTCCGGATGAAATAGAGATGCAGCGCCCAGAACACGAAGAAGGAGCAGAGCTGTGCTGTATTGAGGCCGATGAAGGGGATGGCCGGCCCGGTGAGCGCGCCGCCGACCAGGATGTTGCCGATGACGTGGATGGCGTTGCCGCCGATCCAGCACTGGATGCCGAACCAGCCGCAGGCGACGATCGCGCGCAACAGCGCCGGCAGCTTGTTGCCGCGTACGCCGAACGAGGAGCGCACCAGCACGGCGAACGGAATGCCGTACTTCGCCCCGGCGTGGCCGACCAGCATGATCGGCACGACGACGATCAGGTTGCCGAAGAGGACGGTGGCGACCGCCTGCAACGCCGACATGCCCTGGTCGAGCAGGCTGGAGGCGGCGATGTAGCTCGGAATGCAGACCACCATGCCGATCCACAGCGTGACATAGTGCAGCCACGTCCAGGTCCGCTGCCGCGGATCGGTCGGCGCCAGGTCCTCGTTCCAGATGTCGGAAGTCTTGTCGACCTGAGTGGTCACCGCCGGTCCCCTGCAAAAGCCTAGCATGGCCGATCTCAAAAGACCTTCGGTTGTGTGCACAAAGTCACAGAACGCATCGTTGCGATCGACTAGCAGTGCATGGCGATCGGCGGACGGCCGAATGACATCAAGGAGGCTTCCATGAATCCGAACCAGGCGCTTTGGGAAAAGGGCGATTTCACGCAGATCGCCGCCTCGATGCGCGAGAGCGGCGAGGCTCTCGTCGGCTCGCTCGGCGTCGGCAAGGGGCTCAAGGTCCTCGATCTCGGTTGTGGCGACGGCACGACGGCGCTGCCCGCAGCACAGCTCGGCGCCGACGTGCTGGGCGTCGACATCGCGCGCAACCTGGTCGAGGCCGGCAACCGGCGGGCCAAGGAAAACGGGCTGAGCAACATTCGCTTCCAGCAAGGCGACGGCACCAACCTGGCGGGCCTGCCCGACAAGACCTTCGACCTCGTGGTCTCGATCTTCGGCGTCATGTTCGCCCCCAAGCCGTTCGATGCCGCCAAGGAGATGGTGCGCGTGACGCGGCCCGGCGGGCGCATCGTCATGGGCAACTGGATTCCCAACGACCCGACCCTGGTGGCGCAGATCCTGAAGATCGCCGCCGCCTATACGCCGCCGCCGCCCGAAGGCTTCGTCAGCCCGATGACCTGGGGCGTCGAGGCCAACGTCGTCGAGCGCTTCGCCGGCGCGGGCGTTGCGGCCAACAAGGTGTCGTGCGTGAAGGACACCTACACCTTCAACTACGCCGGCACGCCAACCGAATTCCTCGAGGCGTTCCGGCAGTACTACGGCCCGACCATGAACGCCTTCGAGGCGGCCGAGAAGAACGGCCGCGCCAGCGACCTCAAGAACGAGCTGGCCACGCTGTTCGAGAGCAAGAATACCAGCACGAGCAAGGGCAAGACCTCGATCCCGGCGACCTTCCTGCGCGTGACGGTCAACGTCGGCTAGGCAATCCCCGGCGCCTCGCCGGCGACGAACCGCCAGCGACATTAAAAATGCCCCGGAGCTCGGGGCATTTTTGATCTCCGGCGATGGTGGGCGCACCAGGGCTCGAACCTGGGACCCGCTGATTAAGAGTCAGCTGCTCTACCAACTGAGCTATGCGCCCCTGTGACCGGG
>VBAF01000592.1:1055-4984 GCA_005884705.1 Alphaproteobacteria bacterium | reverse complement strand
GCCAGTTGCGTTTCCATACCTCGGCGAGTTCTGGCTTGAGATCGGTCCGGCGCGCAATCGCGAACAGCCTGGGCGTTTCGATTTCGAACCAGCCGCGCTTGGGCCGCCAGCGCGTCATCACCGAGACGTAGATGTCGAGCGCCGAGAAGCGCTCGCCCAGGAACCACGGCGCGCGCGCCGCCGTCTCGGCCTGGCGCCACAGCCGCTGGGCGTAAGCGTCGGTCGCGGCACGGAATGGATCGCGCGCGGCGTTGATCGAGACGAAGCGTGCCGGATCGTCGGCATAGGTGAAGGTCGGATAGATGTTGGCGACGATGAAGACCAGCCAGCGCAGGAACGCCGCGCGTTCCGGCGCGTCCGGCTTGGGCACCAGCGAGTCCTGGCCTGAGATATCGGCCAGCAGCAGGGTGATCGCGGCGCTTTCGCTCATCACCGCGCCATTGGGCAGGATCAGCGTCGGCACCTGGGCCAGCGGATTGACCGTCTCGAGCTTGGCGCGCGCATCGGGTTCCTTGAAGAGGTCGCCGACCGGCTCGAAGCTGAAGGGCAGCCCGTACCAGACGAGCTGCGCCTCGACGAGGGTCGAGCCCCAGCCGGCGCGGCCCCACAGCTTGTAGCCGGCCATCGGCCTACGGCTTCTGCAGCGGTTGGATCAGGCTCGACGTGTCCCAGCGGCCGCCGCCGCGCTCCTGGACGCGGGCATAGAACTGGTCGACCAGCGCCACCACCGGCATCGCCGCCTTCCAGCGCTTGCCCTCGGCCATGGCGATGCCGAGGTCCTTGCGCATCCAGTCGACGGCGAAGCCGTAGTCGAACTTGCCGTTGACCATGTTCTGCCAGCGATTGTCCATCTGCCAGCTTTGCGCTGCGCCCTTGGAGATGGCGGCCATCACCTTGTCCATGTCGAGGCCGGCGCGCTGGCCGAGGTTGAGCGCCTCGGACAGGGTCTGGACGAGGCCGGCGATGCACATCTGGTTCATCATCTTGGTGATCTGGCCGGAGCCCGGCGGGCCGATCAAAGTGATCGCCTTGGCGTAGGACATGGCGACCGGGTTGGCCTTGTCGAACGGACCCTGCTCGCCGCCGCACATCACGGTGAGCTGGCCGTTCTCGGCGCCGGCCTGGCCGCCCGACACCGGCGCGTCGATGAAGTCGAAGCCCATCTTCTTGGCGAGCCCGTGGAACTCGCGCGCGATGTCGGCCGAGGCGGTGGTGTTGTCGTAGAAGATCGAGCCCTTGCCCATGCCGGCGAAGGCGCCGTTCTCGCCCAGCACGACGTCCCTCAGGTGGTTGTCGTCGCCGACGCAGCAGAACACGATCTCCTGGCCGGCCGCGGCCTCCTTCGGAGTCTTGGCCGCCTTGCCCTTGTGCTTCTTGGTCCAGGCCTCGGCCTTGGCAAAGGTGCGGTTGTAGACGGTCACCTCGTGGCCCTTGGCGGCGAGATGCCCCGCCATCGGAAAGCCCATCACGCCCAGACCCAGAAACGCCAGCTTGGCCATCACGTCCTCCAAATTCAGGAGGCCGGAGCATAGAGCAGCGGCGCGACGGCTGCGACTGGGGTGTGGCTCGCCATGGCCTTGCGCGACCCGCCCCTTTCGCTTAGAACCCGCCGCCTGTGCCCCGATAGCTCAGCTGGTAGAGCACGTCATTCGTAATGATGGGGTCGGCGGTTCGATTCCGTCTCGGGGCACCATCATCTCTCCCCACCAGAGCTCATCGATGCTCGGAAGCGCCTGCTATATCGGGTGCTTTTTTTTGACTACTCACGGTAAGAAGGTAGAGCTCACCACTCCCTCGTTGCTGCGGCGGCTCCAGCTGGTCTGCGTACGGCAGACCGATCTGCTCGCTAGCGTTTTGGCAACTTGTCCTTCTCCGCGAGGATCGCGCGATCGATGACGGTGAAAAGGTAGGCGTCCGGCGCCAAGGTGCATCCGCCGCGCACCAGCAAGGCAAGTTCGCCTCCGCGCTGGTCGTCCGGCACCACCACGCCGCGGTAGCGCGCCGCGTGGTTGGCGAGCATGACCGCGAGCGCCTTGCGCGGCTCGGGCGCCATCGCATGGTCTGCGCCTGAACCTGCGCTGCGAAAGCGAGCCCGAGCACCGCCGCGCCGGCCATGATGATCGTCTTCATGAGCGCTCTCCTTATTACTTCTTGCTGTCGATGGCCGCGCCGCCGAGGTAGCCGATGGCACCGCCGATCAAGCCGGCGCCGACCACTTGGCCGAAGCTGCCGCCGGTGACCAAGCCAATGCCGGCGCCGGCCGCGGCGCCGACCGCCACGCCTTTTTCCGGCGTCGTCAAAGGCCGGTCGCACGCGCCAACAAGGCCAGCGGCCAGGGCGATCGCCAGAAGCCGTGTCCGCAACATCTCAAGCCTCCTTGTTCAAGGCGGTACGGCGTCCGCCTTCTGCCATTCCTTGTCCGGGTCGAAGAGCAAAATCGAGGCCGCGCGCTGCGGCGTCTCCGGACCGAGGTCACGCTCGTAGACTTCGCCGCTGTGGCTGACGATGAAGGTCATCACGCCGGTCTCGCCGTATTCCACCGGCCAGGCGATGACGCCGAAGCCACCGATCATGCGGTCATTGACCAGATAGCTGTAGGCGCCGCCGGGTGCATCCGGCCCCTGGCCGTAGAGCAGGCGGTAGCGATAGCCATGATAGCCCTGTCCCTCCTTGTCGTCCGGCTGCGCCTTGGCGATCAGGGGTCCGAGGGGACTCTCGGGCTCGCCGGGCTTGGCTTCCCAATAGAGGCCGTTCTTCTGGCCGGGCGAGCTCAACAGCCGCCGGGCGTAAGCCGATCCTCCGGTCTTCATCGGGTCGAGCGCGGCGTACTCCTGTTGCGCATCGACGATGGCGAGCATGCTCTGCACGACGGCGAGCTCGTTGTTGCCGATCTGCCGCGCGATCATCTCGGTGCGTCCGGCATCGATGTCGAACCGCCAGCCGGCCGCCTCCTTGACGATGGGGATGGGCATGACGAAGCCGGTGCGGCCCACCTCGACCGTCACCTTGTCGTCGCCAGACGGCACGAGCTTGTGATTGGCGTCCCACGCTTCGAGATAGGCCGCCCGAGCGCGGTTCTCGTCTTCCAATGTGCCGGGCACGAAATCGCGCCAGCTCGAACCGAGGATGTCCGCGATCGTCTTGTCGTCGTCCTTGCGCAGCGCCTCGGTCAGCGTGTCGGCCGCCGCCTCTGCGCTCGGGAACAGCCGCTGCGTGGGCGCCTGCGCGAAACTCGTGAGCGCAAGGCCGCAGGCCAGGACCAGCGAGAGACAGAGCCGCAACAGCATGCTCATCTGCGTCCTCCACCGCCGCCACCGCCACCGCCACGACCGCCGCCGCCCCCGCCACCGCCGCCGCCACCACGACCGCCACCGCCACCGCCGCCGCCGCCGCCCGGTCGGCCGCCGCCGCCACCGCGCGCGCCACCGCCGCCCGACGGGCGCGGATGCGACTGCGCCCGGTTCATCTGCTGACGACCGCGATTGGCATCCCGGTTGATCTGCTGGCCGCGATTGACGTCGCCTAGGGCGTTCGGGCGCTGTTGCGGTCTGTTGACCTGGCCGCCGCCTGGCCGGTTGCCGCCCGGGCCGCCGGCCGGCCGATTGCCGACTTGCGGACCGCCGCCGGGCCGCTGGCCGGGTCCTTGCCCGGCACCAGGCCGGCCTCCCTGCGGGCCACCTTCGAGGCGACCGCGGAACTGGTCGCGCTGCGCGGCGCCTGGCCGCTGCGCCTGGTTGAAGCGCTGGCGCGTGGCGTTGTCGCGATAGGCGACGCCCTTGCGATGCTCGGGGCGGTGCTGCCAGCGGTCGCCACCGCCGCCGGGGCGGTCGGGACGATCCGGACGGTCGGGGCGATCCGGACGGTCGGGACGATCCGGACGATTGCGGTCGAAGTTGCGGTCGATGTTGACCGCCCTGTTGACGTTGATA
>VBAF01000592.1:0-834 GCA_005884705.1 Alphaproteobacteria bacterium | reverse complement strand
GCGCGCGTACGCAGGCGCTGGATGGCATCGGCCACGTCGGCCTGCTGGCCGATCATTGCGTCGCCGAGCTTCTGCGTCCAATCGAGATGCTCGTTGAGCTGCTTCAGCACGTCCGGGAAGGCGACCAGCGACTTCACGCTGGTGTCCCACTCCTTGTCCGTGACGGCCTGGACCGCGGCATCGCCCTTGAGATTGGGGTTTGCCTTCGACCAGCGCGCCGCTTCGACGATCTCCAGCGGATAGCCGCAGGCCATGAGGATCTGCGACAGGAGGGCGTCGGGGTAGAGCGCGATCGACGCCAGCATCTGGTCGAGTTCCTCGGGTTTGAAGCTCCTGCTGTCGCCCTGGGCATGCAGGCTCCGCGTCGCACTGAACAAGGCGACGACGAACAAGGAAAGAACGGTACGGCGGTCCATCGCAATACGAAGTCTGGCGTCCCGCGGCTCCCGTGGCGTTGTCGCGATAGGCGACGCCCTTGCGATGCTCGGGGCGGTGCTGCCAGCGGTCGCCACCGCCGCCGGGGCGGTCGGGACGATCCGGACGGTCGGGGCGATCCGGACGGTCGGGACGATCCGGACGATTGCGGTCGAAGTTGCGGTCGATGTTGACCGCCCTGTTGACGTTGATATTGGCGTAGGAGTTGCCGTAGCCGCCCCAGTTCCAGCCGCCGAACATCGCGCCCGCCGCGGCGAAGCCCAGGCCCCAGAAGAAGCCGCTCATCAGCGCGCCGCCGAACGGGTACCAGATCGGCGGATAGGCGGGATAGGGCCACGCCCCATACGCCCAGCTCGGGTTGTACTGCGGCACGTAGACGATCTCGGGGCTGGCCGGCTG
>VBAF01000194.1 GCA_005884705.1 Alphaproteobacteria bacterium | reverse complement strand
CCCGCTCAGCGCACCGGCGCGGGCAAAGGACTCGATGGGGGTGGGGAGCGGCGAGAACGTGTTGGTCTCGTGCATCATCATTGCAACTACGAACTTCTTCACCACGGCCGATCCCCCTCAGTGTGATATTCCGTCAGCGGTGACGCTAACCCGTTGAACCCTCTTAAATTTGTGTGCGTTGCAGAAAAGCAACACCCCGCGCACATTTGAAAAAATCCGTAAGGCTGTGAATTAAAGGCTCTTTTTGCCTCTTGCATTGCGTTCGCAGGTGCACCATTCTTCGGGGGCAGCAAACGTCGCCTCGGCGACATCTTTGTTTGCTGTATGCCCGTCTTGGGCGTTTCCTCCCTAAACTCGGGCCGTGCTTGTCACGGCCCCTTTTTTTGCCCGCACACTAAGGATTATTCGGCGGATTATTCAGCCGCCAGAGGCCGGGGCAGCAGCGCCTCGAGCGCGCGCTCGCCGATCTGCTCGAGCAGGCCCGCCATCAGGCGCTGGGTGGCGCTGAAGGTCGCAAGCTGGGTGTGGCGCGCCTCGTCCATGTAGAGCGACCGGTTGATTTCGATCTGCAGCGTGTGCCGGCCGACCGCCGGCCGGCCGTAGCGCTGGGTGGTGAAGCCGCCGGCATAGGGCTGGTTGCGCCGCACGCGCAGGCCCTGGGCCGTCAGCCACTGCTCGACGACGTCGATCAGCAGCGGCGCGCAGGCCTCGCCGTGATTGTCACCCAGCACGACGTCGACGCCGTGCTCGCGCAGGCCGAGGCCCGAGGCCGAGGAAGGCATCGAATGGGCGTCGATCAGCAGCACGCCGCCGAACTGGGCATAGGTCTGCTCGACCAGGCCCGACAGCGCCACGTGATAGGGACGCCAGCAAGTCTCCAGCCGCCGCTCGATCTCGTTGGCCGGCACGCGGCCGCGATAGATCGCCTCGCCGCTCGCCGCCACCCGCGGAATCATGCCCAAGCCGGCGGCTACCCGCGTGGTGCGATGATTGAGGACGCGCGGCAACGGGCCCTCGAACATGCCGGGGTCGAGCTCGTAGGGCTCGCGGTTGGCGTCGACGTAGGAGCGCGGGAAGCGGGCCGCCAGGAACGGAATGCCGAGGACGGGGGCCGAGGCGAACAACTCCTCGGCGCGGCGCAGGGCCGACAGGGGCACTGCAGCCTGGGCCAGGAACTCCGACGGATAGAGCGCGCCGCTGTGCGGCGAGTCCACCACCAGGAGCAGCGACTGGCGGCTGGGCAGGCGGCAATCCAGAGATTCGTGATCGACCGGCAGCAGGCTCATGAATTTGTCATAGCGCGCGCAGGCGGGGCCGTCACTTGCCAAGGCGAAGAGGCCGATGTAGGACGACCGCCTTCCCGGCGATGGGCGCGTAGCTCAGCGGTAGAGCACTGTCTTGACATGGCAGGGGTCGCAAGTTCAAACCTTGCCGCGCCCACCACGCCGTATCCATAATTCCTTGATTCCCAACTTTTATTCGCTTTACGCCCACGAGTTCCTGCGCGTGGCCTGCTGCGTGCCGCGAACCCGCGTGGCCGACGCCGCCTTCAATCTCGGCCAGACGCTGCGGCTCGCCGAGCGAGGCGACGAGTCCCGCACTGCGATCATGGTCTTTCCTGAGCTGGGCCTGTCGTCCTACGCCATCGAGGACCTGCTGCTGCAGGACGCGTTGCTCGATGAGGTCGAGCTGTCGGTCGCCAAGGTGGTCGAGGCGTCGAAGTCGCTCTTCCCGGTGCTGGTGGTCGGCGCGCCGCTGCGGGTGACCGACCGGCTGTACAACACCGCGATCGCGATCCACCGCGGCAAGATCCTGGGCGTGGTGCCCAAGACCTATCTGCCGAACTACCGCGAGTTCTACGAGAAGCGGCACTTCGTGTCGGGCGCCAATACGATCACGAACGAGATCGAGCTCGCGGGGCAGCTCGCGCCGTTCGGCACCGACCTGCTGTTCCGTTCGGCTGGCTCGGTGCCGGTCACCTTCCACGTCGAGATCTGCGAGGACATCTGGATGCCGGTGCCGCCGTCGAGCCATGCGGCGCTCGCCGGCGCGGAGGTGCTGCTGAACCTTTCGGCCAGCAACATCACCATCGGCAAGGCCGAGATGCGACGGCTGCTGTGCGGCAGCCAGTCGGCACGCACCAGTGCCGCCTACGCCTACTCGGCCTCCGGCCCCGGCGAGTCGACCACCGACCTTGCCTGGGACGGCCACGCCGCGATCTACGAATGCGGCGACCAGCTCGCCGAGTCGGTGCGCTTCGAGAAGGACTCGACCCTGGTCACCGCCGATGTCGATCTCGGCCGCATTCGCCAGGAGCGGCTGCGCAACAACGGCTTCGCCGACTGCGCATTGCTGGAGTCCGACAAGGTCGCGCGCTTTCGCAAAGTCGACTTCGTGCTCGATGCGCCGCGCCCCAGCGTGGCCCTCGACCGCGCCGTCGAGCGCTTTCCCTATGTGCCGTCGGATCCGGCCAAGCTGCGCGACAATTGCTACGAGGCCTACAACATCCAGGTCCAGGGCCTGGCCCAGCGCCTGCAGGCGAGCGGCACCAAGAATGCGGTGATCGGCGTCTCCGGCGGACTCGATTCGACGCACGCCCTGATCGTCACTTGCCGGGCGATGGACCAGCTCGGCCTGCCGCGGGCCAACATCAAGGCGTTCACCTTGCCGGGCTTCGCCACCTCGAGCCAGACCTACGACAATGCCTGGAAGCTGATGAAGGCGCTCGGCGTCAGCGCGGGCGAGATCGACATCAAGCCGGCAGCGAGGCAGATGCTGGCCGACATCGGCCATCCCTTCGCCAAGGGCGAGAAGATCTACGACGTCACCTTCGAGAACGTGCAGGCGGGCCTGCGCACCGACTATCTGTTCCGCCTCGCCAACCAGCACCATGGGCTGGTGGTCGGCACCGGCGATCTCTCCGAGCTGGGTCTCGGTTGGTGCACCTACGGCGTCGGTGATCACATGTCGCACTACAACCCGAACGGCTCGGTGTCGAAGACGCTGATCCAGCATCTGATCCGCTTCGTCGCGGCCTCCGGCGACGTCGACCAGAACACCGCTGCGATCCTGCACGCCATCCTCGACACCGAGATCTCGCCCGAGTTGGTGCCCGGCGACAACGGCGCGGTGCAGGCGACCGAGAGCTTCGTCGGGCCGTACGCGTTGCAGGATTTCAACCTCTTCTATCTGACGCGGCTCGGCTACCGGCCGTCCAAGATCGCCTTCCTTGCCTGGAACGCCTGGCACGATCCCAAGAAGGGCGCATGGCCCGCGAACGTGCCTGCCTCGGCGCAGCGCGCCTATTCGATGGCCGAGATCCACCACTGGCTCGAGCTGTTCCTGCGGCGCTTCTTCGGCAACCAGTTCAAGCGCTCGGCGTTGCCCAATGGACCCAAGATATCGTCGGGCGGTTCGCTGTCGCCGCGCGGCGATTGGCGTGCGCCCTCGGACGGCAGCCCCGATGTCTGGCTGGCAGAGCTGAAGGCGTCCGTCCCCACCAAGTAAGGAGGGGTTGATGCCTGACCTGTCGATCTCGTCGGAGAAGGTCTGCTTCCTGATCGTCAAGGCGCGCGAGTTCGACGTCCAGGACGTCGCCGCAGATGACGACTCCGGCTCCAACCCGAGCGACGACCGCGAGATCGACGTGCTGGAGGCCGCGCCGGACAATCCGGTGGCGCAGGAGATCCGCGTCTTCATTGCCGAGCTTGGCGAGGAGGAGAAAGCCGACCTGATCGGCCTGCTGCGGCTCGGCCGCGGCGACGGCACGATGGAGGATTGGCAGGCGATGCGCGACGAAAGCCTGCGCGAGCACGGCGGGCGCATCGCCGCCTATCTGATGGGCGAGCCGCTGCTCAGCGACTATCTCGAGGAAGGGCTGTCGCAGTTCGGATTTTCGTGTGCGGAATTCGAGATCGGCCGACTCTGACGGTTGTCATCCCGACCCTGTGTCATCCCGACCCCGTGTCATCCCGAGCGCAGCGAGGGATCTATGAGCCGCTGCATAGATCCCTCGCGATGCTCGGGATGACAAGGGCGTGCTCGGGATGACAACGATGCTCGGGATGGCAGACGCGGTCTGAATTCAGTACAACGAGCATCGGTCCGGGAGGGACAGCCGATGCCGCTCAAGATGAAGAAGACCGTGCAACAGCTGGTCGACGAGGCCAGCCGCGAGATCGAGACCGTGCCCGTCGCCGAGGCGATCAAGCTGGTCGGCCAGCCGGGCGTCACCTTCATCGACATCCGCGATCCGCGCGAGCTGTGGCGCGACGGCAGCATCCCGGGGTCGATCAACGTCACGCGCGGCATGCTCGAGATGTGGATCGATCCCGAGAGCCCCTACGCCAAGGACTACTTCCAGAGCGGCAACAAGTTCATTTTCTTCTGCGCCGGTGCCTGGCGCTCGGCATTGGCGACCAAGACGGCGCAGGACATGGGCCTGATGCCGGTCGCCCATCTCGAGGGCGGCTTGAGCGCCTGGAAGAAGGCCGGCGGCCCGGTGGCGAAGGTCGAGCCGAAGAAATAAGGCGATGAGCCCGCCCGACGCGCTTTTGGTGCCGCAACCGACGCTCGAGGACTTTCCCGACTTCGTCTCGATTCCGCTGCGCCTCGCGCGCCACGCCGTGGATTTTCCCGACAAGCGCGCCGTGGTGTGCGAGGGCAGGAGCCGCAGCTGGCACGAGTTCGACCGCCGGATCAACAAGATCGCCCGCACGCTCGCCGGCATGGGCATCGGCAAGGGTGACAAGATCGCGATCCTGGCCGGCAACTCGATCGAGTATCTCGAGACCTTCATGGGCGGCCTGCGGGCCGGTGCTTGCGTGGTGCCGCTGTCGACCATGGCGGCGGCCGACGCGCTCGAGAAGATGCTCGACGATTGCGACGCCAAGCTCTTGTTCCTGTCGGACCAGTATCGCGGCCTGGTCGAGCCCTACGATTCACGGCTCACCAAGCTGATTCCCGGTGGCCGCATCGCCTACGATTTCGAGCGGCGGGGCTGGCACGACTTCGAAACCTGGCTGGCCGAGGCGAACGACCTGCCGTTCGAGATGCCGCTTGGCCAGCTCGACGACTTCAACATCATCTATTCGTCGGGCACGACCGGCCTGCCCAAGGGCATCCTGCACACTCACGCGATGCGCGATCTCCTGGCCGTGAGGTTCACGGCCTTCGATTACGGGCCGGACACGATCTCGCTCGCCTCGACGCCACTCTATTCCAACACCACGTTGGTCGCGGTGCTGGCGACGCTGGGCGTCGGCGGCACGACGATCCTGATGCCTCGATCGGACGTGGCAAAATTCCTGGAGATCGCCGAGCGCGAGCGTGTGACCCACGCCATGCTGGTGCCGGTGCAATACCAGCGCATCCTGGCGCATCCGGACTTCCGCAAGTACGACCTGGGCTCCTTCAAGTGCAAGCTGTCGACCAGCGCGCCGCTGCGCGCCGCCATCAAGGCCGATGCGGTGAAGCGCTGGCCGGGCCGGCTGATCGAGATCTACGGCCTGACCGAGGGCGGCGGCTCATGCACGCTCGAGGCCAATCTCCATCCCGACAAGCTCCACACCGTCGGCAAGCCCGGGCTGGGCAGCGAGATCGTCGTGCTGGACGAGCAGGGCAGCGTGCTGCCTCAGGGCGAGGTGGGCGAGCTGGCGGGCCGCGCCCTGGTCATGATGAAGGGCTACTACAAGCAGGACGACAAGACGCGCGACCTGTTCTGGTACGACGCCCAGGGGCGGCTGTTCTTCAAGTCGGGCGACATGGGCCGCATCGACGAGGACGGCTTCATCGTCCTGCTCGATCGCAAGAAGGACATGATCATTTCCGGCGGCTTCAACGTCTATGCTGCCGACATCGAGGTTCTCCTGCTCAAGCATCCCGACATCGTCGATACTGCCGTGATCGGCATTCCGAGCGAGCAGTGGGGCGAGTCGCCGCTGGCGCTCTGCGTGCGCCGCGACGGTGCGAGAGTCCGCGAGGCCGAGGTCAAGGAGTGGGCGAACGGCCAGCTCAGCAAGACGCAGCGGTTGGTCGGTGTCGAATTTCGCGACTCGCTTCCGCGCAGCACCATCGGCAAGATCATGAAACGCGAGTTGCGCGAGCCCTACTGGGCCGGCCGCAGCGCCCGCATTTGAGGCCCCTGATGAGCAAACCCGAGCTTCGCTCCAATCACCTGTTCACGCTGTCTCTAACGGTCGATCCCAATATGGCCGATGTCGGCGAGACGCCGTACGGCCGCCGTCGCATCGCCACCGTCACCGGCGGCAGCTTCGAGGGCGAGGAGATCAGGGGCACCGTCCTGCCGTCGCCGGGCGGCGACTGGCTGCTGCTGCGGCGCGACGGCATCCTGATGCTAAACGTGCGGCTCACCCTCAAGACCGACGACGACCACCTGATCTACATGCGCTACGAGGGCATGCGGCACGGGCCCGCCTGGGTCATCGAGGCGCTCAACAAGGGCGAGAAGGTCGACCCGAACCAGTATTACTTCCGCTCGACACCGTGGTTCGAGACTGCCTCGGAGAAATACCGCTTTCTCAACCGCATCGTCTGCGTCGGCACTGGCCGGCGCGATCCGAGCGGGCCGGTCTACGAGGTCTTCCACATCCTGTGAACACCATCGTCCCTGCCGGCGCGCCCTGGTCGGGCATCGTCCGCGAGGGCCAGATGCTGCGCATCACCGATCTCGAGGGCCAGCAGGCGGTCGATTTCCTCTGCTACAACGCCGCCAACCCGCAGGAGCGCTACCACGCGCCCAATACGCTGAAGGCCGCCGGCACGATCTTCCTGACCGCCGGCCATAAGCTCTATTCCGACATCGCCCGGCCGATCTTCACCATCGTCGAGGACCAGTTCGGCGGCCACGACACGATCGGCGGCTGCTGCAGCGCTCCCTCCAACGAGATGCTCTACGGTGTGAAGAACTGCCCGGGCTGCCGCGAGAACTTCCTGGCGGCGCTTGCCACGCACGGCCTTGGTCGCCGCGATATCGTCCCCAATATCAACTGGTTCATGCGCGTGCCGGTCGGCACCCACGGTGGCGCGGCGATTGCATCGGGAGTCTCGCCGCCCGGCTGTCAGGTGGCGCTGCGGGCCGAGATGGATGCGCTGGCGGTGATCTCCAACTGCCCGCAGGTCAACAATCCGTGCAACGGCTTCAAGCCGACGCCGATCGAGGTCGAGATCGCCGGCTGAGGAGGATCGATGGAGACCATTCCCGCCCGCCGCGGCAAGGCGGCCTATGTGAGGCAAGGGCAGTCGATCCGGATCGTCAACACGCACGGCAGCCAGGTGGTCGACACCTGGGCGTTCACCGCGGGCATGCTGACCGAGTTCATGTCGATGGAGCATACGCGCGCCACGCTGACCAGGATGATCCCGCGGCCGGGCGACGGTCTCTACACCAACCGCCGGCGCAAGATCCTGACCATGACCGAGGATACCAGCCGCGGCGACCACGACACGCTGATGGCCGCCTGCGACAGCGAGCGCTACATCCTGCTCGGCGTGAAAGAATACCACGACAACTGCACCGACAACCTGTTCGCCGCGATGCAGGCGCTCGGGCTGACGCCGCCGGAATGCCCGAGCCCGCTCAATCTGTTCATGCACATCCCGTGGACGGCGACCGGCACGCTGTCGTTCGACCCGCCGACCAGCAAGCCGGGCGACTCCGTCACCTTGCGCGCCGAGCTCGACTGCATCGTCGCAATGTCGGCCTGCCCGCAGGACATCCTTCCCATCAACGGCACAGCCGGCAAGCCGACCGAGGCCCACTACGAGGTCGTCAGCTGATCTTGTCGAGCACCGGCAAAATGTATTTGCGGAACTGCGCCGGATTCTCACTCATCGGGAAGTGGCCGACCTCCTTCATGATCGTCACCTCGACGCCGGGAATCTGCTTGGCGGTGCGCAGCGTGTCCTCGGGGGTGCAGGAGAAGTCGTACTCGCCGGTCAGCAGGTAGAGCGGGCAGACCCTGGTGTCGATCGTCTTGATCTTGTCGCGCAGGTCGCCGTCGACGCGATAGAAGTACAGATCGCCTTTGAAGATGCCGGGCCCGCCCTGCATGTACATCCACAGCGTCTCATGGCGGCTGGCGACCGGGCTCTGCGGGGCGATCAGGCCCGGTGTCGTACCACGGCTGTTGGAAGTCGGCGGCCTCGAGCGCGATCAGGGCGCGGAACTCGGCGGCATGGGCGATCGCCAGATTGAGCACGATGCGGCCGCCGATCGAGCAGCCCATCACCACCGGTCTGTCGAGTTCCATGGCCTGGCAGAAGGCGAGGATCGCCGAGGTATAGGACTGCGTCGTCAGCCGGTACTCGCCGCGCTCCCAGCCGTCGGGCGGCGTCGACTTGCCGTGCCAGGGCAGGTCGAAGGCGAGCACACGGAAGCGCCGCGTCACCTCGGGATCGGCCAGCAGATGGCGGTACTGGCGATTGTCGGCGCCAGCGGTGTGCAGGCAGACCAAGGGAATGCCGCCTCCATCCTTGGGGCCCGCCTCCTCGAAGTAGAGGCGATGCGGCACGCCGTCGATCTCCAGCCGCACGTAGCGGCCGACCATCGGCTCAAGCGCGGGCGCCATCAGACGGCCTCCCGTCGCGGCAAGGCGAGCAGGTCCTTGAAGTATTGCAGGTTCTGCAGCAGTGGCCGCAGGTCGCCGTCGATCGAGGCGGCGCCGCGCTTGGTCAGCGCGAAGAGATCGTGCCAGCCGGGATCGGGCACCGGCTTCCAATGCTCGGTCCAGGCCTCGTCGGTCGCGCGCACGGTGAAGGCGGTCGAGCGCATCAGCCTGGCGCCGCGCTCCAGCGAGGCCAGCGCGCCGTCACGGATCGAGAGGAAGAACGGCTCGCCGCCGATATCGATGCGGCACTCGACGGCGAGCCAGCGGCCGCGACGGATCAAGTCCGTTTCGGCCGGAAGCAGGTTGGGCAGGCGCGCGAAGCGGTCGGCAGGCGTCATTCCTGCAATGATGTACCAAATTCGCGCGGGGCGGCAACAAAGCGAGCAGACGGCCTGCCATGTCCGCTTGGGTCCGACTAGGGGCCACTCCGCGAACTCAATGTTCTATCGTTGGAAACATCCAGCACCCGGCGCACCTTTGCCGCCAGCCGATCGAGATCGTAGGGTTTGCTGAGCAGTTCGACCCCGGCATCGAGGCGACCGTTATGGACGATAGCGTTCTCGGCGTAGCCGGAGGTGAACAGCACGCGCAGCTTCGGCTGAATCTGCACCGCGCGCTCGGCGAGCTGGCGCCCGCTCATGCCGGGCATGATGACATCGGTGAATAGCAGTGCGACATCCAGTTCGCGCTCCAGGGTCGCCAGCGCCTCGTTGCCGTCGGCGACATTCAGCACGCGATAGCCCAACTCCTCCAGCATTGCAAAGGCGGTGCTACGAACAACTTCGTCGTCGTCGACCAGCAGGATCGTCTCGGAGCCGGTCAGCGCCAGATTGGTGGTGCGCGCCACGGCGGGCGCGGCCTCATGCAAGCTGCGAGGCAGGTAGAGCTTCACTGTCGTGCCTTCGCGCGGCTCACTGTAGATCTTGATGTGGCCGCCCGACTGTCTGACGAAACCATAGACCTGCGGCAGGCCAAGCCCACTGCCTTCGCCGGCCGGTTTGGTGGTGAAGAACGGAGCCAGCGCACGGGCCAGCGTGGCGGCGTCCATGCCGGCGCCGTTGTCGGTAATGGCGAACTGGACATACTGGCCCGGTTCGACCTCGGCGTGACGCGCCGCGTAGACGTCGTCGAGCGTCGCATTCGCGACCTCGATCGTGAGCTTGCCACCGTTGGGCATGGCGTAGCGGCTGTTGATGGCGAGATTCAGCACCGCCGACTGGAACTGTGCGGCATCGATCGTCGTGTTCCACAGGCCCGCCGTTATCACGCTTTCGATCACGACATCTTCGCCCACGGCGCGCCGCACCAGCGGCAGGATCTCCTGCATGGCGCCGCCCATGTTGATGGTCTCGGGTTGCAACGGCTGCCGGCGCGCGAAGGCCAGAAGTTGCTTGGTAAGCTGCGCTCCGCGCTCGGCCGCGATCTCCAGCATCTCGACGCGCTGCAAGGCGAGGGGATCGCCTCCGACGGCGCGACGCAGGAAGCTCAGCGCGCCCATGATGATGGTAAGCAGGTTGTTGAAGTCGTGTGCGATACCGCCCGTCATCTGGCCGACCGATTCCAGCTTCTGCGCCTGGCGCAGCGCTTCTTCCGCACGGCGCTGCTCGCTGACGTCGAGCACGGTCGTGACATAGCCGTCGGCGACCCGGTTGTGGAACAGCTCGAGCGACTGACCTTCTCGGCCTTGGTAGTCCACCAGCGCCGGCCGGCCTGTCCTCCGTGACGTGGCGTCGAGATCGCCGATGCGGTCGACGATCTCGGCGGCCGTCTGCGACGTGCTGCCGTCGACGGCCAGCAACTGGCCGCGCCGCAGTGCGGCAGGTGCAAGATCGAGCAGCCGGGCGAAGGGTGTGTTCCAGGCACGCAACCGTCCGCCGCCGTCGAAGGCAGCGACGCCTTCGCGGACGCTGTCGAGCGTCGATTGCAACGTAAGTTCGGAGATCGCGACGCGACGATAAGCGCCGGCCAGCAGAGCTGCCCCCACGAGCAGGGCAGCGGCCGCCGCCAGGCCGCCGACTAGGAACGTCGCACTGACGCGCCGCTCGGCCACTGCCGCGTCGCGCTGACGGTTGGCGAGTCGCGCCGTCTCGGCCTCGACGATCGCCGCGAGGTCGGCATGGATGGTGTCCATGGAATTGCGTCCGGAATCGGTCAGCACGATCGCGAGTGCATTGTCGAATCCGCTGGCGCGAAAGGTCACGATGGTCGACTCGAGCTCGTTCATCTTGGTCGTGACGTTGGACTGCAAGGAAAGCAGGCGCGTCTGTTGGTCGGGACTGTCATGAAGCGCGCGCTGCAGCTCGGCCATCAGCTTGGGCAGGCGCGCCTTGCTGTCGAGATAAGGCTGGAGATAGCTTTCACGGCCGCTCGTCAGCAGAAAGCCGCGCTGTCCGCGTTCGGCATCCTGGACGGCCTGGTCGACGGCGGCGGCGGCGCTCAGGGCCTGGAAGCTCGCTATCGTTTCCGCGCGGGCTTGGTGGGCCTCGGGCTCGGCGCTCATGAAACGGAACCAGGCGATGGCGGCGAGGAAGATGAGCGGGACGGTGGCAAACAGCAGGGCCGGCAGCAATCGCGCCCTAAACCGCCACAGCGTCTTCATTGCATCCCCGGATTTCCTTGCTGCATATAACAACCCTTTGCGAAGCCAGAAATAGGGTGAACAAATTCTCGCGCGCCACGAGTGCCTGAGTACGCTTTCGGACAGTCTTTCTCAGCCGTGGTGCATTGGTTTTCTGTCAGGTGCTAAGACCCGGAGTCTTACCTGCCGCCGCCGCCCGCCCCACGCGACTTTGGATCATTCCTGCAGGATGTACTCGATCGTCGATCCGTCGAAAGCGGTGAATGTCCCTTTGACCCAGCGGCCGCGATCGTCGAACCATTGCTCCATGCGCAAATCGCCAGTGTAGCGATAGCGCGTGGCCGGCACGCTGCCGCTCGGCATCCGGACCGTCTCCTGGCCGGCCGGCGTCACCCGCACACGCGCGACCGTATTCCAACCGCTGGTCGGTAGCAGGTTGGCCGGCAGCGATTGGCGGCTGACGTCCGGCCCGCGATAGGCCTGGTCGGCCATCGCGGCGGTCGGCATGGAGGCGGGTGCGGTGCGCTCGACGACGAGCACACCGCCGCGCCGCTCGACGGAGACGGTAAACTGTTTGCCGTTGTCGTCGGTCGTGGCCCTCAGCGCCTGCAACTGCTCGCCGTTCCATTCCTCGCGGCTGCGGTGAAGGTAGCGATAGGCGATGACACCGAGCGAGCGCACCTCGATCTCGCAAGCGGCCGTGACGAGCCTGATCGGCCCCTTGTTCTCGAAGGTCACGATGTGACGGCCGACCTGCTGGCCACCGCGATAGATCGCGTAGCTGATCCGGGACGGGTAGGGATCGTCGGCTGCGGAGGCGGCCGCGCCTGTCGCCAGCAAGACGACCGTCATGGCCATCAGTCGCAGCATTGGGGGAAGACCTTCCTCGTGGCACCGGAGGGCAGGCGCGCGTCAGGGATCAGACGACGCGGTCGGCCCTCAGTTTTTCGATGACGGCGGGCTCGTAGCCGAGTTCCCGCAAGATCTGTTCGGTGTGCTCGCCGAGCTTGGGCGCGCGGCGGCGGATGGTGAGCGGCGTGCGCGACAGCTTCACCGGCTCCTGCAGCACCGGCACCGGCTCGGGCATGCCGGGGAATTCCATGGCATGGAAGAAGCCGGCTTCCCGGACGTGCTTGTCGTCGAGCGCCTGCTGCGGCGTGTAGACCGCGCCGGCCGGGATGCGATTGGCTTCGAGCAGCTCCAGCGCCTCGGCGACGGTGCGGCTCTCGCACCACTTCTGCATGATCGCCGACAGCGTCTCGCCGTTGTCGCCGCGGGCGAGGTCGTCCTTGAAACGCGGGTCCGACGCGAGGTCTGTGTTGCCCATCAGGCGGCACCAACGCACGAACAAGGGCTGGCCGATGGTCATGGCGTAGATCCAGCCGTCCTTGCACTTGAAGGTGTCGGACGGCCCGGCGGTGAAGCCGCGATTGAGGGTGGCGATGCGGTCGAGGCCGAGAACAGCCTGCTCGATCAGATGGCTGTTGGTGATGTTGATGGCGGTGCGCAGCAGCGCCGTCTCGACCTTCTGGCCCTTGCCGGTCTTCTGGCGGTCCATCAGCGCGGCCAGCACGCCCACGGTGCTGAGCAGGGCCGAGCCGAAATCGACATAGGGCGCATTGGCGCGCGTCGGCACCTTGCCGTCGCCCGACAGGTGCATGGCGCCCGACATGGCTTGGCCGATCGTGTCGAAACCCACTCGCGTGGCATAGGGGCCTTCCGAGCCGAAGGTCGAGTTGGTGGCGAGGATGACGCGCGGGTTGATGGCCGAGAGGGTCTCGTAGTCGATGCCCATCTTCTTGAGGTCGTCGTAGGGCAGGTTGGCGATCACCACGTCAGAGACCGCGACCAGCTTCTGCACCACCTCGCGCCCGGCAGGCTTTACCGGATTGAGGGTCATGCCGAGCTTGTTGCGGCCCATCTGGAGGAACATCGCGCCTTCGCCGCCCTGGGCGACCGGCGTCACCCAGCGGTCCTCGCTGCCCTCGAGCTTCTCGATCCGGATCACCTCTGCGCCGAGGTCGCCCAGCATGGTGCCGCAGAACGGCCCGGCGATGTACCGGCCGAAGTCGAGGACGCGGATTCCTTCCAGCACGCCGGACATCGAATGCTTGCTCGCCGATCAGTCGAAGAATGTGTTGGGCTTGAGGAACACCGCCAGCACCAGGCAGCCTTCCTCGGTCCAGGCCTCGTGCCGGCTGCCCGACTTGCGCCAGACATAGTTGCCTGCGGTGCAGGTGCCGTCGTGGTCGGAGAACGAGCCGGAGAGCACGTAGGTCTGCTCGATCTCGACATGCTCGTGCAGCGGCAGCCGCGCGCCCGGCGCCCAGCGCATCAGCAGCGTGGTGAGGCCGGTCTCCTTCTGCTCCATCAGGGTCTTGGCCTCGATGCCGGCGAAGCGCGTCTTGGTCCACGGCAGCTTGTCGATGTCGACATAGGTCGAGTCGGGCACCAGGCCGCCGATGGGCATGGTCTCGGCGTTCATGCGGCGGCCTTTTGAGCAGCCTTGGCCTTGGCCGCCTTGAGCGTGCCGCCGCGCATCACATGGCCCGGCAGCAGGCGGCCGACCACCTCCTCGGCGACCTTGGCGGCGTCGATCAGCCGGTCGATGTCGAGGCCGGTCTCGACGCCCATCTCCTCGCACATGAAGGCGAAGTCCTCGGTGCAGATGTTGCCGGCCGCGCCGTCGGTCGCGGCGAACGGGCAGCCGCCGAGGCCGGCGATCGAGGCGTCGAACTGGGTGACGCCGAGCTGCAGGCCGGCATAGGCCGCCGCCATGCCGGTGCCGCGCGTGTCGTGCAGGTGGAGCGAGACCTCGAGCTCGGGCCACTTGCTGCGGACCGCGCCGATCAGGCGATAGACCGATTGCGGCGTCGCCCAGCCCATCGCGTCGGTGAGCTTGATGCCAGTGAGCTTGAAACCCGCCAACTCGGCCTCGTCGAGCGCCTGCTGGACGCGGTGCAGGATCAGCTCGGTCGACAGCTCACCCTCGTAGTTGCAGCCGAACGCGCCCAGAATGACGCCCCATTCGACCGGCATGCCGCGGTCCTTGAAGGTCTTGAGCGACATCCGCTGCTCGACCAGCGCGTCGGCGACCGATTTGCCGATGTTCTTCTTCGAGAAGGTATCTGATGCCGTGACCCGCACGCCGCCATCGACGTGCAGCGGCCCGCGCAGCGCCCGCTCCAGGCCCTGCTGGTTGAGCCACAGGGCGCTGTATTCGATGCCCGGCTTCTGCCGGATTGCCTGCGCCACCTCATCCGCGTCGGCCATGGTCGGCACGCGCTTGGGGTTGACGTAGGAGACGCAGGCGATGTGCTTGAGCCCGGTCTCGGCCAGCGCCTCGATGAGACGGACCTTGTCGGCAACCGGGATCATCTTCTTCTCCGACTGGAAGCCCTCGCGAGGGCCTTCCTCGGCAATGCTCACACGCTTGGGCAGGTCGGACATGTGCTACTCCTTCGATCGGGCGTCAGCCCTCTTCCTGGAATGCTTCCTCGC
>VBAF01000582.1 GCA_005884705.1 Alphaproteobacteria bacterium | reverse complement strand
CCGCATCGTCGACCTGCTGAAGGGCGAGGGCATCGAGATCGCCCGCCGCACGGTCGCCAAGTACCGCGAGGCCATGCGCATCCCCTCGTCGGCCGAACGCCGCCGTCTCGGCCGTCTCGGCATGAGCCGGTCGGTGCCGACCGCGCCGCTTGCCGCTGCGATCGCGGCGCAGGCGCTGGCGGGGGCCGCCGACTAGGGTGTCAGGGTCACAAAGCGATGCCCTTGACCGCTTGGGACGACACGCCTATAGGGGCGCCTTCGCGCCGACCGGCAGCTCTCGGCTGGTGCGCTAACGCGTTGGTGACAAAGTGGAAATCGCCGATTTGCTAAGCGGCCCAGACGCGGTTCTGGCCTGCGTGAAGGCGTCCGGCAAGAAGGCTTTGCTGGCGGAACTCTCAGCCAAGGCGGCCCACCTCTACAAGCTCGACGAGCGGCGGCTGTTCGACCGCCTGCTCGAGCGCGAGCGCCTCGGCTCGACCGGCATCGGCGAGGGCATCGCGATCCCGCACGGCAAACTGCCTAAGCTCGACCGCTTTCGATTCGATCGACGAGCGGCCGGTCGACACGGTGTTCCTGCTGCTGGCGCCCGAGGGCGCCGGCGCCGATCACCTCAAGGCGCTCGCCCGGGTGTCGCGCCTGCTGCGCGACCGCGGGCTGGTCGACAAGCTGCGCGCCACAGAGAGCGCCGACGCGCTCTACGCACTGCTGATCGAAACGCTCCCGGCCCAAAGCGCGGCGTAAGCCGCAGCGCTCAATGAACGAGGGCAGGCTCCAGCTCGTGCTGGCGCAACAGCGCCTGCGCGATCTCCACGCTGGGCGCGGCGGCCATCGGCTTGCCGTCGGCCGAGAAGATCGCCACGGCATGCGCGCCATCGGGCAAATCGACTGCCTTGATGTAGGCGATCTGCTGGGTCCCGAGACTGAGGAACGCGTCGTCCGCGAGCGGCTTGAAGACAGGGGCGGGGGCTTCGTTGTTGTTTTCCATGGCTACCTCCTTGGCAGCAGTCAGCGCGAGCCTGCACGGCGCGCGGTGATGTCGATTGTGTTGTCGGCTTCGGCTTGTAGGCCCGAGTCGATGCGAATGGTCCGCATGCGCGGTTCGACGTGCGGCCGCACGAGCTCGATCGACAGCAGGCCGTTGTCGAGCCGCGCCCCGGTCACCTCGATGCCGTCGGCCAGCATGAAGGCGCGCTGGAACTGACGGGCGGCGATGCCGCGATGCAAATACATGCGGGTGCTGTCGTCGGCCTGCTTGCCCCGCACGGTGAGCTGGTTTTCCACCAGCTCGATGGCGAGGTCGTCGGAGGCGAAGCCGGCCACGGCCAAGGTAATCCTGAGGCCGTGCTCGCCGATCCGCTCGATATTGTAGGGAGGGTAGCCTTCGGCGTTCTTCGCCAGCCGTTCGAGCGTGCGCTCGAGCTGATCAAACCCCAGCAGTAGCGGCGAACTGAACATCGGTACACGACTCATAGAACCCTCCTCCGAAGAGCGAGTGCCCGGGGGCCCGTGGAGGCGCCCCCTCGGTGGGAATCTGGTGACCGGGGGGCGCCGTTCAAGGGCTTCCGAGACCATCGCCAGAGGCCGTCGGCTAAGCTAAACTCGACAACCCCTCAAAAGCTCCGCGACCAACGCGGGGCCAAAGCCAGAAGAAAAATGACGCTGGTCGCAGATAGCCGCAGGCCCGGTGATCCTTTGGTGGCCGGGTCCCGTCCCATCCGCTCCGTCCTGGCCACGCCGGGAGTTCCCGCGCCGCTGCCGTTCGGCCGCTGGCTGCTCGGCTCGCCGCTCTATGCCCTGACCTTGGGCCGGGGCAGCCCCAAGAGCTTCTTCGCCGTGGCGCCCGATCCGTGGCCGGGCGACGCCGTGGTCGGCCTGCGGCTGATGGTCGGCGAGCTGATGGCGCATGGCCAGGTCGGCCCGGTGGCGCCGCAGAGTGACGACCCGCCGTGGCGGCGCACCGCCGCCGGCACGCTCTGGCTCGACGGCCTGAACGGCTTCGGCTGGCTGCGCGATCTGCGCGACTGCGGCGATCCCGGGGCGGCGGCACTCGCCGTGCGGCTGATCGACGACTGGAGCGACTGCGAATGGCGCTGGTCGCCGCTCAGCTGGAAGCGCGAGGTGATGGCCGCGCGCATGGTCAACTGGATCCGCCACTACGACTGGCTGGCCACCGCCGCCGACCAGGGCTTCCCCGGGCGCTTCGTGCTGTCGCTCGCCCGCCAGCGCGCACATCTCCGGCGGGTGATGCGCAGCGGGCTGATCGGCCACGAGGCGGTGGCGGTGCTGAAGGCGATGATCTTCGCCGACATCGCCTTCCTGCGCGACGGCAAGCGCTTCGAGAAGAGCCTCGAGCAGCAGCTCACGCGGCTCGCCCGCTTCGTGAAGCGCTATGTCGCGCATGACGGCATCGTGGCCGAGCGCGCGCCGCACCTGCAGGTCGCCGTGCTGCGCCATCTGCTCGACGTGCGCGCGGCCCTCGCCTCGGCCGAGCGCCGCGCGCCGGCCGAGCTGATCGCCGCGATCGACCGCATGGCGCCGATGGTGCGCTTCTTCCGCCACGGCGACGGCGGGCTGGCGCTGTTCAACGGCAGCTGGGAAGGCGAGCGCAGCTGCGCCGGCGATGGCCCTGCAGAGCGGCTTCCAGCGGCTCGCCGCCGGCACCTCGCTGGTGATCGCCGATGCCGGCAGCCCGCCGGGCCGCGGCATGGACGGCAACGCGCATGCCGGCACGCTCAGCTTCGAGATGAGCGCGGCGCACGAGCGGCTGGTCGTCAATTGCGGCGCCTATCCCGGCGCGCCGCGCGAATGGCGGCATTTCATGCGCTTCACCGCGGCGCATTCGACCGCGGTGGTCGACGACACCAACTCGACCGAGATCACCGAGCACGGCGCGCTGGAATATCGCGCCGGCAACGTGCTGGTCGACCGCGCCGAGGACCAGGGGTCGCAATGGCTCGACATGAGCCACGACGGCTACCGCTCGCTGTTCGGCATCATCCATCGCCGCCGGCTGTGGCTGTCGGCCGACGGCGGCGACCTGCGCGGCGAGGACATGTTCACCGGCCCCGACGGCCGCATGGTGACGGTGCCCGACCGCCGCTTCATCCTGCGCTTCCACCTCCATCCGACGGTCAAGGCGACGCTCGCGCAGAGCGGCCAAGCGGTGCTGATGCGCCTGCCGAGCGGCCGCGGCTGGCGCCTGCGCGCGAGCGGTGCGGGCGTCGGCCTGGCCGAATCGTGCTGGTCGGCCAAATCCCGGCCGAGGGCGCCGCCGTGAAGTGGGCGCTGACGCGGATGGAAGGCTGAGGCCTTCCCCCTCCCGGCCTCCCCCGTCAGACGGGGGAGGTGGCCGAAGGCCGGAGGGGGAGAGCCACCCTAAGGCTTGAGGAAACCGACGATCTTGTAAGTCTCCGCCAGGATCGGCGCGGCGAGCGCGCGGGCGCGGGCCGCGCCGTCGCGCAGCACGCTGTCGACGTGGCCCGGGTCCTTCATCAGCCGCTGCATTTCGGCGCCGACCGGGCCGAGCTTGGCGACCGCGAGCTCGGTCAGCGCCGCCTTGAACTCGGAGAACTGCCTGCCGGCGAACTCAGCGATCGCGGCGTCCTTCTCCTGGTCGGCCAGCGCGGCATAGATGCCGAGCAGGTTGTCGGCGTCGGGCCGCTTCTCGGCGTCGGCCGCCGTGTCCGGCATCGGATGCGGATCGGTCTTGGCGCGGCGGATCTTCTGGGCGATCGCATCGGCGTCGTCGGTCAGGTTGATGCGGCTGAAGTCCGAGGGATCGGACTTGCTCATCTTCTTGGTGCCGTCGCGCAGGCTCATGACGCGGGTCGCCGCGCCGAAGATCAGCGGCTCGGTCAGCGGAAAGAAATCCGGCGCCTCGAAGTCGTTGTTGAACTTCTGCGCGATGTCGCGCGTCAGCTCAAGATGCTGCTTCTGGTCCTCGCCGACCGGCACGTGCGTTGCCTTGTAGATCAGGATGTCGGCCGCCATCAGCGCCGGATAGGCGTAGAGGCCGAGCGAGGCAGCCTCGCGGTCCTTGCCCGCCTTCTCCTTGAACTGCGTCATGCGGTTCATCCAGCCGACACGGGCCACGCAGTTGAACACCCAGGCGAGCTGCGAATGCTCCGGCACCATCGACTGGTTGAAGATGATCTGCTTCCTGGCGTCGATGCCGGCGGCGAGGAAGGCCGCGGCGATCTCGCGCGTCTGGCTCGCCAGCAGCTTGGGATCCTGCGGCTGGGTGATGGCGTGCTGGTCGACCACGCAGTACAGGCACTCGAAGTCGTTTTGCAGGCGCGCGAAGTTGCGGATCGCGCCGAGATAGTTGCCGAGGTGGAGGTTTCCGGTCGGCTGCACGCCGGACAGGATGCGGCCCTTGAGCCCGCGCGCTTCGTACGGCGCGATGTGGGGGGTGGGCGCGGCGGCGCCGGCGGTGACGTCGGGCATGGATGTGGACTCCGCGAACGGTGGGTCGGCGCGGGGTTTGGACCTCCGCGCACCCCGCCGGTGGAAGGCGAGGGCGGGCGGGTATCGCCCACCGGGCGGGCGGAATCAAGGCCTCTGGTCGAGGAACGCCGCGGCGTAGCGCGGATAGGCCGCCTCCTGCGCATAGTGGCTTTCGAACAGCGCCCGGCAATGGGCCGACAGGGCGGCATTGGTCGCCGGATCCTGCAGCGTGCGCATGAAGTGCGGGAAGTGGCCGAGGTCGTCGCTCACCAAGCCGTGCACGCCCGGCTCGATCGGGATCGATTCGATCCCCTTGCCGGTGGTGATCAATGGCAGGCCGTGCGCCAGCGCCTCCAGTACCTTGAGCTTCAGGCCCGAGCCGATGCGCACCGGCACGATCATCGCCGCGGCCCCGGCCAGCAGGGCGCCGAGCTGGGGCACGAAGCCGACCAGCTCGATGTGCGGCTTCCAGCGCGCGGCGAGCGCGCGAAGCGAATCCGGCGCGCCCTTGCCGACGATCACCACCCGCGCCTGCGGCAGCTCGCGTCGCGTCGGCGAGGAAATCCTGCACGGCGATGATGTTCGGCGGGTAGTCGAGCGCGCCCAGGATGACGAACGGACCCTGCGACGCCGCTTCGGCGTGCCGCCGCGCCGGCGGCGTGGCGATGCAGGGCGGCGTCTCCCACACTTCGGCCTCCGCGACCGTGGCAGCGAGGCTCGAAGCCTCGCTGGGATTGACCAGGCAGACCCGGTCGACCGCCCGCGCCAGCCGCTGTTCGCGCCGCGCGACCAGCCGATGCTCCAGGGCATAAAAGGCCGCACGCATCGATTTCGCGCGCGCCAAGGGTCGCAGGGCAGCCGGCACGGCATAGGCGAAGGCGCCGAGCGGATCGGCGCCCGGCCGATCGCGGCTCAAGTCGGCCAGCAGGCTGCGATAGCGGTACGAGAACAGGTCCTCCATGTAGAGGATCCAGCGGCGGCGCGGCGTCCGCGCGATCACTTTCTCGAAGAACTGGGCGATGCGGATCGTGTCCATGATGACGATGTCGGGATCGATCGCCTCGATGTAGCGCCGCAGCCGGCGCTGCGCGCGCGGCGAATAGAGCAGCGCCTCCTGCAGCGACTTGCGCTGCAGCATCAGCGCGTGCACCGCGACGGAGCTGAGCCGCCGGGTCGCGCCGTCGAGCGGCACGGTGACGATGCGGAACGGCACCGACACCGAGCGATCGAACGTGCCCAGCGCGACATAGGTGAGATTCTCCGCGCCGACCGCCTCGATCAGGAAACGCAGGAATCCGGAGATCACGACTTTCTTGCCGTTGTCCGCGGGATACGGAAACACCGCGCTCACGAAGGCGACGGTCTTCGGTCTTGGGGCTGACATTGTCTCCGCATAGCATCATCGATGCAGCGAGGGGCCCCTCGTCCAGAATGGTCACAACCGCGCGCCGCGCCGCCGGACAATGCT
>VBAF01000581.1 GCA_005884705.1 Alphaproteobacteria bacterium | reverse complement strand
GGGCGACCGCGGCGCCCGAGTCGCGCAGGCGCTCGAAGTCGTTGGCGTGCGGGTGGTGGATCTGCGGATGGTCGTTGAGGAAGATGCCGTGGCCGATCACCAGGTCGGGCCCAAGCACGCCGATATGGTCGAGCCATTCGATCGGCGTCATGCCGTGCCGGCGCACCATCTCGTAGAACTCGACCACCGCCTGGCAGGCGTGGGTCTGCATCGGGATGCCGCGCTTGCGGGCCTCCTGCAGCGCCTCGCGGAAGAAGCCTTCGCGGCAGGTATCGATCTGCGAAGGGCCGGCCATCGCGCCGATGCGGCCGCTCGGGTGCTTGATCGCCTCGTCGATGGTCTTCATCGAGGCCTCGAACGCTTTCTCGCCGGCCTTCTCGTCCCAGGCATAGTCGACGGTGTGGCCGTTCTTGGTGAACCACACGCCCTGGCGCATCATCGGGCAGACCACGGCGCGGATGCCGGTCCTGGCGAGGTCGTCGACCCAGCCGTCGCGCGCCATCGAGAGATCGGTGATGGTGGTGACGCCGCTCTTCAGGAGCTCCGACATCGCGACCAAGGTCGACGGGCCGGCGTCCTCGGGGTTGAGGCCGTACACCGTCAGGTATTCGTAGAGTGAGCTCTGGCCCAGCTTGTCCGAGCCGTACTCCTCGGTCAGGCCCTTGTTGGCCGGCTCCGAGAAGGGATGGCTGTGGACGTTGATGAAGCCCGGGATCGCCATGAAACCCTTGCCGTCGATCGTGCCGTCGACGGGCCCGGTGTAACCGGGCCCGACATGGACGATCTCGTTGCCGCGGTAAACCAGGTCGGCACCGTCGAGATAGACGTGGCGCTGCTCGGAGTCATCCCAAGCCACGACGTGGTCCAGGTTTGCGATGCGAGTGGTCGCGGTGCGACTGGTCGTGTTGCTCATCGGTCCTTACCCTTTGCGCGGCATGCTGGCATGATCGCGCCATGACCGCAAAACTCAGCGAGAACGCCAAAGGCGTCTACATCATCGCCGCGACGCCGTTCACCGACGAAGGCGCATTGGACCTGCAGAGCGTCGACACGCTGACCGATTTCTACCTGCGGTGCGGCGTCCATGGCTTCACGCTGCTCGGCATGATGGGCGAGGCGCACAAACTCACGCCTGAGGAATCGATCGAGGTGGTGAAGCGGGTGATCGGCCGCGCCGGCGACCGCCAGGTGATCGTCGGCGTGAGCCATGCCGGACTCGAGAACGTGCGGCGGCTGTCGCACGAGGTGATGGTGGCGGGCGCGGCCGGCGTGATGGTTGCGCCGCCGGCGGGCCTCAAGGGCGACGACGGGATCTACAATTATTATGCGCAGGTCTTTGCCGCGCTTGGGCCCGACATCCCGGTGGTCTACCAGGACTATCCGCAGGCGACAGGAGTCTACCTGCCGCCGGCGGTCTTCGAGCGCCTGGTCGACGACTTCAAGCAGCTCGTCATGCTGAAGCACGAGGACGCGCCCGGTCTCGCCAAGCTGACGCGGGTCCGCGAGGGCGAGAAGAAGCCCGGGCGCCGGCGTGTCTCGATCCTGGTTGGCAATGGCGGACTCTACCTGCCGCAGGAGCTGCGGCGCGGCGCCGACGGCGCGATGACCGGCTTTGCCTGGCCCGAGATGCTGGTGCAGGTCTATGAGCTGTTCGCATCAGGCAAGGCGGAGGAGGCCGAGGACCTGTTCGACCTCTACCTGCCGCTGGTGCGGCACGAGGTGCAGCCGGCGATCGGGCTGGCGCTGCGCAAGGACGTGCTGTTCAAGCGCGGCGCGATCAAGAGTCCCAGACAACGCGCGCCGGGCTCGTCGCTGACGGCGACCGACCGTGCGGAGTTGGAGGCGATGATGGCGCGTCTCGAGCGGCGGCTGGCCGAATCGGGGCGGGCGCATAAGCTGGCGGCGGAGTGAGAGGGTCATGGCCGACTACGATTTGATCGTCCGCAACGCCCGGATCGTCACCGAGGACCGCCAGACCGACGGCGACATCGGCGTCAAGGACGGCCGCATCGCCGCGATTGAGCCGCTGCGGCCAAGTTCGTGCTGCCCGGCGGGATCGACAGCCATGCCCATATCGAACAGAAGTCGGGCTTCGGCATCATGTGCGCCGACGACTTCTACTCCGGCACGGTGTCGGCAGCGTTCGGCGGCACCACGACGGTGATCCCGTTCGCCGCCCAGCATCGCGGCATGTCGCTGCGCCAGGTGGTGCAGGACTATCACGCGGCGGCGACGCCCAAGGCGGTGATCGATTACGCCTTCCACTTGATCATCACCGATCCCTCGCCGCAGGCGCTCGGCCAGGACCTGCCGGCGTTGATCCGCGACGGCTATACCTCGTTCA
>VBAF01000595.1:1732-2816 GCA_005884705.1 Alphaproteobacteria bacterium | reverse complement strand
GGCGGCTTACGCCGCCACCTTCTTCGCGTCCTTCTTGGCCTTGGCCGAGGTCACGCGGCGCTTCAGCACCAGCATCTCGGGGGTGAGCTTGCTGTCGTTGGTGCCGAGCAGATAGGCGTCGATGCCGCCATTGTGCTCGATCGTCTTCATGCCGCGCGGGGTGATGCGCAGGCGCACCGAGTGGCCAAGCGCATCGGACAGGACCGAGCCGACCTGCAGGTTGGACATGAACCGGCGCTTGGTCTTGTTGTTGGCGTGGCTCACATTGTTGCCGTACTGGACGGACTTGCCCGACAGGGCGCAACGACGGGGCATGGCGATTCCGCTAAAAAACGATCCCGCCGGGAGGGCGGGAAGGCCGGTTTTCTAACGGCGGGGCCCCTTCCCGTCAAGCAAACCGGGCCACCACCAGGCGCCCCAGTTCGCGACTAGGCGAACCAATCCACGATCCGTTCGCTGATATCCTCGACCTGATCCTCAGGAATCACCCGCCCGCGGGCCGAAATTCCCGCCTGATGCACGGTTTCCGGGTCGCCCGAGACCAGGGGGTGCCACCAGTAGAGGTCCTGCTTGAGGTGGACCAGCCGGTAGCCACAGGTCTTGGGGAGCCAGTCCATCTTCTCCACTACCTTTGGGGTGAGCTGGATACAGTCCGGCACGATCTTCTTGCGGTTCTTGTAGTCCTTGCAGCGGGCGGTCCGCGGGTCGAGCAGCTTGCAGCAGGTGTCGGTCTGGGCGAGCTCCCCGGTGCCCTCGTATTCGAGCTTGTTGACGCAGCACATGCCGCAGCCGTCGCACAGCGATTCCCACTCCTGCTTGGTCATCTGGGCAAGCGTCTTGCGCTTCCAGAAGGGAAGCTCGTTCTGCGCAGCCGCCCTGCGGGCGCGCCGGACAAAGGACTTAGCGGCCATGGAAGACTTCTAGCATACGGCGCGCCGCGGCGGCGGGGGTAGTCCGGCCGGTCTCGACCTCGCGCTCCAGACCGCCGACCAGGCGCTTCACCTCAGGATGCTTACGCAGCTCGGCGAGCAGGGTTTCGCCGACCTCGCTCCACATCCAGGCGCGGGCCTGTTCGGCGCGGCGG
>VBAF01000595.1:0-1675 GCA_005884705.1 Alphaproteobacteria bacterium | reverse complement strand
GACCTCGGGCGTCCAGCCGGCGGTCGGCGAGCGCAACATGCGCAGGGCATGCTGATAGTCGGCCGCCGCGCGCCGGGCCGCCGCCTTGAAGTCGCCGTCGGCCTTGTTGACCACGATCAGGTCGGCGAGCTCGATCACGCCGCGCTTGATGCCCTGCAGGTCGTCGCCGCCGGCCGGCAGCAGCAGCACGATGAACATGTCGACCATGTCGGCGACCGCGGTCTCGGACTGGCCGACGCCGACGGTCTCGACGATCACCGTGTCGAAGCCCGCCGCCTCGACCAGCAGCATCGCCTCGCGGCTGCGCCGCGCCACGCCGCCCAGGGTGGTGCCGGCGGGCGACGGCCGGATGAAGGAAGCGGCATGGCGCGACAGCTCCTCCATGCGGGTCTTGTCGCCCAGGATCGAGCCGCCGCCGCGCTTCGACGAGGGATCGATCGCCAGCACCGCGAGCGAGCGGCCGCGCTCGATCAGCGACAGGCCGAAGCGCTCGATGAAGGTCGACTTGCCGACCCCCGGCACGCCGGTGATGCCGAGCCGCACCGACTTGCCGGTATGCGGCAGGACGGCCGCCAGCAAGGCGTCGGCGCGCTCGCGATGATCGGCGCGCGTCGATTCGATCAGGGTGATGGCTTGCGCGAGCGCACGGCGGTCGCCGGCGAGCAGCGGCTTGAGCAGCGGATCGCTCATTGTCGCATCAGAGATATCAGCCGGACCGGCGCATGGCCAGCAAGGCCGCGAGCGTCGCGGCGCCGTAGAAGCAGGCAAGCGTCCAACCGAGGCCGGGGTCGCCGATTACGTCCATGGCCGCACCGGTGATCGGCCGGCCGACCAGGCCGCCGACGATGTAGATCATGCTGAAGGCCGTGTTGGCGCGCGCGATGTCGCCGCCGCGGAAGCGCTGGCCGAGCAACGCAAGCCCGACCGGATAGATCGCGAAGGAAAGGCCGCCCCACAGCGCCACGATGCCGATCGTGCCGGCCCATTGCGCCGGGATCAGCGCCAGGCCGAGCACCAGCAGCGCGCTCGCCAGCGTGCAGCCGGCCAGCACGGCGCGGCGGTCGGCATGGTCGGCCAGCCAGCCGATCGGCCATTGCAGCACGACATTGCCCAGCACGAAGGCCGACAGCCACAGCGCGCCGGTGTCGGCGGGCACGCCGGCGCCGACCGCGTAGACCGGCAGGAAGCTGAACGCGACCTGCTCGCCCAGGCCACAGGCGAAGGCGGCGAACATGGCAAGCGGCGCCAGGAGGACGACGGTGCCGAAGCCGCTCGCGGCATCGACCCGGATGCGCGGCGCGGTGTGCCACGACGGCAGCAGCGGCAGCGCCACCAGGAGCGACAGCGCGGCGCCGGTGAGGAACGGCACCGGCCCGTAGACGCCGACCAGCTGCAGCACCATCGGCCCCAGCGCCATGCCGAGCGCCACCATGCTGGAGTAGATGCCCATGACACGGCCGCGCTGTTTCTCCTCGACCACCACGTTCATCCAGATCTCGCTCACCACCCACGGCACACCGCCGATGACGCCGTGCAGGAAGTTCAGGACCGCCCAGGCGACCGGGCCCGACGTGATCGTGTAGGCGGCGTTGATCAGCGCGCCGATTACGACCGCGCCGATGATCGCCGGCACCGCGCCGAAACGCGCCGCGAGCGCCGGGATGCGCGTGCCGAA
>VBAF01000193.1 GCA_005884705.1 Alphaproteobacteria bacterium | reverse complement strand
GATCCCCAAGGAGATCAACTGGGTGCTGCAGGTCGACGGCCACACCGACAACAAGCCGATCAACACCGCCGCCTTCCCGTCGAACTGGGAGCTCTCGGCGGCGCGCGCCATCGCCGTCGTGAAGTTCCTCAACGCCCAGGGCATCGCCAACGAGCGGCTGGCCGCGGCGGGCTACGGCGAGTACCAGCCGCTGTCGATGATGGACACCGCGCGCAACCGGCGCATCGAGCTCAAGCTGACCAACCGCTGAGTCGGACAACCGACGGTCATCACGTCGGGTCGCGGTCGCGGCGTTATCACACGACAAACTTGCATCGTCGCCATATCACCGCTGTATCGCGGAGGTCGCAATGGTGTGGGACTGGACGGTGCGTTTGGTACTGCCGGTTCTGGTGCTGGTGCTCGCCGCCGTCATCTACGAGATCCTCCACGGTCCGCGCGCCACGATGAGCGGCATGGAGCGGGTCGCGATCGCGCTGCTTGCGATCACCATGCTCGGCATGGCCGGCTGGTGGCTCGCCTCGTGGCTGCCCTCGGGCGACATCCCGCAACAGGCCACGCAGCCGCGGCCGGGACGTCGCGAGGGCGCGGCCTCTCCCTAGCCTCCGAACGGTCCCGGAACCGCCCTCTCCGCTCGGCGTTGTTCGGCCCGAGGTGCACCCAAGCCCGTGCACCGCCCGACGACATGAATAACGTCATCTACCTTGCCGGCCGCGATCAGCGGGCCTGCATCGTGCTGGTCGAGCGAGACCCGCTGGTGCGAATGGCCCTCGCCGCCCCCCTCCGACAGGCCGGCCTTTCGGTGCTGGAGGCCGTGGACTCTAGCGAGGCGCTCGCGCTGCTGCGGTCGGGCCGGACGATTGCCGTGGTCCTGGGCGAGTTGAATCCCGACGCGGCGGCCGCGATTGGGCGCGAATTCGCCGAGGTGAAGTTGCTGGTCGAATGCGCGGGCGATTCACCTTCCATGCTTCATGGAGATGCGGCAATGGTGGGCAGGCCTTACAACCCGCCCAAGCTCCTTCAGACCATCAACGCCCTGTTATCCCAGCCAAAAATCCAAAAATGATGCACTGCGATATTCCGCACTCAGTGCAAATGTAACCTTTTGCCATCCGGCAGCGTTGCTTCCCCGGCCAAATTTATTTCCACTGCGTCACATTCAGCCATAGTCGCTTTGGGGCTGTCGGGGAGAGCATGGTTCCAGCCTCGTTGACGACTGGGGAAACGCCCCAGCCGGAGCCGATCGTCCTGATAGTCGAGGATGACGTGCTGATTCGGGCAGCCGCCGCGCAATATCTGCGGGGCACCGGCTTCGACGTGCGCGAGGCGGTCGGCGTCGAAGAGGCGGTGGCGATCCTGCGGGCGACCGGGGACGTCCGCATTGTCTTCAGCGACGTGAAATTGTCGGGCGACCGGACCGGCTTCGACCTGCTGGAGATCGTCCGGCGCGACTTCCCCGGGGTGAAGGTGCTGTTCACCAGCGGCGTCGTGAGATCGGAGGATGTGGCGCGCACCGGCGCGCCGTTCATCCGCAAGCCGTACTTCCTGTTCGAGATCGAGCGCCACATCAAGAGCCTGCTCGCCGCTCCCGGTTGACGCATTGGCGTTGAAAGCGGGCCGGCCACCGGCGGACGCATCCAACAGCAGTCCCGCGTCCTACAGCAGTCCCAGGCGCTTCAGCTCGTCGGCCATCTGCTTGGGCATGTCGCTGGTATCGCCCTTGGCCAGATCCGGCGGGGCGTCGCCGGCCGCGTAGTAGCGCCAGCCCTGGAAGGCACGGCAGGCGCGCGGCGCGGTCGGGATCAGGCTGCGCCTGACCTGGATGCGGCAGTATTTGCGCGCCTCCTCCTTGTCGAAATCCTCGTCGAAACCGACCAGCTCCTGGCGGCAGCGGATGACGCCGCGCACCACCCAGTAGAGCGAACCGCCCTCCAGCAGCTCCTCGACCCGCTTGGGCTTGTGGCGGGTGTAGACCCAGTGCGGCGAGCGCGGGCCCTGCCGGCGCTGCTTGCGCCGCGCCGCCTGCAGCTTCTTCATGTGGGCAAGGTCGTCGACGCCGACCGCGAGCTTGATCAGATGCAGCACCATGCCGGCCGGTGATAGCGTGACTTCGCCGCCACAGCACCGGATTATTTCGACCGAGAGACACAGTCTCCACAGTCCCTGCACAATTGCGGCGATAGAGTCGGCGTAGCTGATGCGCGGGGGAGTTCGATGAATCGGTCGACGTGGGCTGCTCTGGTCGTGGCTTTGATGCTGGGATCGGGCATCGCGGGCTATCTCATCGGCAATCCGGGCGATTCGGTCGATCGAACGGCGCCATCGCGAACCGCCACGACCGCGCCTACCTCCGCTGCCACGGCACGGCCCACAGCGACGCCGGTCGCCCAGCCGCCCCAGGCCACCGTCCCGGCCGAGCCCTTCCGCTACCGCCGGCTCAGCCTCGACAACAGCGCGGCCGAAGCCGAGGCCTGCCTGTTCTTCAACAAGCCGCTGGCCGGCGACGGCGTCAAATACGCCGACTACCTGCGCATCGCGCCCGAGGTGAAATCGGCCGTGAAGGTGGTCGACGACAAGCTCTGCATCGGCGGCCTCGCCTACGGCCAGGATTACGCGGTGACGCTGCTCGCGGGGCTGCCCGGCGCCGGCGGCGCCAAGCTCGAGGAAGAGCAGAAGGTCGCGCTGACGCTGGGCCCCCGTCCCGCGGCAATCACCCTGCCCGGCAAGGGCTTCATCCTGCCGCGCGGCACCGCCGCCGGCCTGCCCGTCACCACGGTCAATGTCAGCAAGCTCGGCATCGCGGTCTATCGCGTGAACGAGCGCGGGCTCGATAAATTCGCGCAGCAATACTACTACTCCGGCGCCTTCCCCGGCAGCGAGCCGATCACCGAATCGTGGTCGCTGCGCCAGTGGCTCAACGGCCAGAACGCCAAGCGCGTCTGGCGCGGCAGCATGGAGGTGAAGAACGTCCTCAACCAGGCGATCACCACCGCCTTCCCGATCCGCGAGACCATCCAGGACTGGAAGCCCGGCGCCTATTTCGTCGTGGTCTGGAACTCGGCCAAGCCGCCGGCCAAGGAGAGCGACGACGACAGCGCCGGTGACGAGGACGAGCAGACCGGCAGCAACCTCGCCGGCATGTGGGTGATGGACACCGACATCGCCCTGACCAGCCTCAGCGGCCGCGACGGGCTCACCGTGTTCGCCCGCTCGCTCGCCTCCGCCCAGCCGCTGGCCAACGGCGAGGTCGTGCTGCTGTCGCGCGGCAACGAGCCGATCGGCAAGGCGGTCACCGACGCGCAGGGCCGGGCGAGCTTCCCGGCCGGCCTGCTGCGCGGCCGCGGCGCCGCCGAGGCGGCCTCGATCATGGTGACCGATTCGGCCAAGCAGGAATTCTCGCGGCTCGAGCTCACCAAGGCCGCGTTCGATCTCAGCGACCGCGGCATCGAGGGCCGCGCCCTGCCCGGCCCGGTCGACGCCTTCCTCTACACCGAACGCGGCGTCTATCGCCCGGGCGAGACGGTGCAGCTCATGGCCATGCTGCGCGACGAGGGCGCGGTGGCGCTCAAGGACATGCCCGTCACCCTGATCGTCAAGCGGCCCGACGGCAGCGAGTTCACCCGCTATGCGCTGGCGCTGCCGGCCTCGGGCGCGCTGCACCAGGCGATCGACCTGCCGAAATCCTCGCGCCGCGGCCAGTGGTCGGCGGCCGCCCATATTGATCCACGCGGCGCGCCGGTCGGGCGGGTCGAGTTCTCGGTCGAGGACTTCGTGCCGGAGAAGCTCAAGGTCGAGCTGTCGACCGACCAGGCGATCCTGCGCACCGGCAGGAGCACGACCTTCGAGCTCGCCGCCGACTTCCTCTACGGCGCGCCGGCCTCGGGCCTGCGCGTCGAGAGCGACCTGCGCGTGACGGTCGATGCCAACCCGTTCCCCAACTTCGCCAAATACAGCTTCGGCTCGCAGGAGGATCGCAAGGCCTACGAGCCGCCATTGATCACCCTCTCCGGCCCCGAGACCGACGACAAGGGCAAGTCGCAGATCGTCTGGGCCGGCGACCAGGTCAAGGAGACCAACCTGCCATTGCGGGCGCAAATCACCGCGCGCGTGTTCGAGCCCGGCAACGGCCGCGCCACCAAGACCGACAAGGCGCTGCCGCTGCGCACGCGCGACGTCTATCTCGGCATCCGGCCGACCTTCGAGGGCCGCTATGCCCGCGAAGGCACCGACACCGCCTTCGAGATCGTGGCGCTCGGCGCCGACGGCCGGCAGATCGCCGACCAGGTCGAGTATTCGCTCGAGCGCATCACCCACGATTATCAGTGGTACCAGAGCGACGGTCGCTGGCGCTGGCAGAGCCTCACCCGCGAGCGCGAGATCGATGCCGGCACGCTCACCCTGAAGGCCGACGCGCCCGCGAGTCTCGCCAAGCGGCTGGACTGGGGGCCGCACCGACTGACGATCAAGGATCCGCGCGCCAATACCGCGACCACCCTCACCTTCTATGTCGGCTGGTGGGGCGGCAGCCGCGGCGCCGAGGATGCGCCCGACACGCTCAAGGTCGCGAGCGACCGCGAGAAATACGCGCCGGGCGACACCGCCAAGCTGAGGCTTGAGGCGCCGTTCGCCGGCGAGGCGGTGATCACCATCGCCACCGACCGCGTGCTGCAGACCTTGAGCGCGCAGATCCCGGCCGGCGGCACGACCATCGACGTGCCGGTCAAGGCCGAATGGGGCGCCGGCGCCTATGCGCTGGTCACTGCCTGGCGGCCGCTCGCCGCGCCGGCCGAGCGCACGCCGGTGCGCGCGATCGGCGCGGTCTGGCTGGCGCTCGATCCCGGCCTGCGCACGCTCGCCGTGCAGATCGCCGCGCCCGAGAAGGTGACGCCGCGCCAGCGCATCGAGGTGCCGCTGCGCGTCGCCAATGCGCAGGGACCGGAGGCCTATGTCACCCTGGCCGCGGTCGACGAGGGCATCCTGCAGCTCACGCGTTTCAAGACGCCGAAGCCCGCCGACTACTATTTCGGCAAGCGCCAGCTTGGCGTCGCGGTGCGCGACGACTAAGGCCGCCTGCTCGACGCCAAGGCCGACGAGCTGGGCAAGATCCGCACCGGCGGCGATGCCGGCGAAATCGGCGGGCTCGACGTCGTGCCGACCCGCACCGTGGCGCTGTTCAGCGGCCCGGTGAAGCTCGACGACAAGGGCGAGGCCAGGATCGCGCTCGAGATCCCCGACTTCATCGGCCAGCTCCGGCTGATGGCAGTCGCCTACGACAAGAGCAAGGTCGGGTCGGGCGAAGCCCGCCTGTTCGTGCGCGATGCCGTCACCGCCGACGTGATCCTGCCGCGCTTCCTGGCGCCCGACGACACCGGCCGCGTGGCGCTGTCGCTGCACAATGTCGAGGGCCAGCCCGGCGACTACAAGGTCACGCTGGAAGCGACCGGCGCGGTGGCGCTCGAACGGCCGGTCTCGGAGACCCGGCGGCTCAACGCCAACCAGCGCGAGCTGATGACCTGGCCGTTGAAGGCGGGCGATGTCGGCTTCGGCAAGGTCGCGGTCGCGGTCAGCGGTCCGGGCAACTTCGCGGTGCGCCGCGAATGGGACATCCAGGTCCGCGCCGCGCAGACGCCGAGCGCGGTCGACACCACGGCCCCGCTCGAGGCGTCGCGCGAGCTCACCGTCGATCGCGAGGTGATACAGCCGTTCGCGGCGGGCACCGCGCAGGTCAGCGTGGCGCTGTCGCGCATCCCCGGCATCGACGTGCCGGGCCTGCTGCGCGCGCTCGACAAATATCCGTACGGCTGCATCGAGCAGACCACCAGCCGCGCGCTGCCGCTGCTCTACTACAACGACGTGGCGCTGCTGGGTTACGGCCCGGCCGACCCGAAGATCGCCGACCGCGTGCAGGATGCGATCTACCGCATCGTCGACATGCAGATGGGCGACGGCTCGTTCGGCATGTGGGGGCCGTTCTCCTCGCCCGCCGCCGAATGGCTGCAGTCCTACGCGCTCGACTTCCTGCTGCGCGCGCGCGACCAGAAGATGGCGGTGCCGGCGGCCTCGCTGCAACGCGGCCTCGGCTGGCTCAGCCGCTCGGCCGAGCGGATGTCGCCCAATGCCCAGGCCTATGCCTGGTACGTGCTGGCCAAGGCGGGCCTCGCCGATGCC
>VBAF01000192.1 GCA_005884705.1 Alphaproteobacteria bacterium | reverse complement strand
ATGCCGTATCTCGTCGCCGACGACTTGCCGACCGCGCCGGCCGGCGCCCGTTTCCGCGCCCTGCTCGAGCGGCCCGGCATCCTGCAGATGCCCGGCACGCACAACGGGCTCGCAGCGCTACAGGCGAGGGAGGCGGGCTTCGCGGCGGTCTATCTATCGGGTGCCGCCATGTCGGCCTCGATGGGCCTGCCCGATCTCGGCGTCATCACGGTCGACGAGGTCTGCTTCTTCATCCGCCAGGTCGCGCGGGCGAGCGGCCTGCCGCTGCTGGTCGACGGCGACACCGGCTACGGCGAGGCGCTGAATGTCATGCACATGGTGCGCGCCTTCGAGGAAGCGGGGGCGGGCGCCGTCCATATCGAGGATCAGCTTCTCCCCAAGAAGTGCGGCCATCTCAACGACAAGAAGCTCGCCGATCCGCACGACATGGCGGCCAAGGTCGCGGCCGCCCGCAAGGCGCGGCGCGAGCTGGTGATCGTCGCCCGCACCGACGCGGCGGCGAGCGAAGGCATCGACGGCGCGGTGGCGCGCGCCAAGCGCTATCTCGAGGCCGGCGCCGACGCGATATTCCCCGAGGCGCTCGTCAACGCCGAGATGTTCCGCGCCTTCGCCCAGGCGATGCCGGGCGTGAAGCTGTTGGCCAACATGACCGAGTTCGGCCGCACGCCGTTCTTCACCGCCGCGGAGTTCGAGGCGATGGGCTACCGCATGGTGATCTGGCCGGTCTCGGCCTTCCGGGTCGCCAACAAGGCGCAGGCCAGGCTCTACGCCGCCCTCAAGCGCGACGGCGGCACGCAGAACATCGTCGGCGAAATGCAGACCCGCGCCGAGCTCTACGCGACGATCGGCTATCACCAATACGAGGCGCTCGATGCGTCGATCGTGCAGACCGTCGTGCCCCAGGGCATGCCGCAAAGGTAACTAGTTCGGGCAAATCTTGATGAAGCCGAACCGTGATTCCAAATCCTCTAGAGCCCCAAGCTCGACAGATCCGGCGCGCGGCGGTGGAAGTCGGTCGCATCCTGGAATGCCTTGCCGAGCTTCAGCACATCGGTCTCGGCGTAGGGCTTGCCGACGATCTGGATGCCGACCGGCAGGCCACCCGAGAAGCCGCTGGGCATCGCCAGGGCGCACAGGCCGAGATAGTTGCCGGGCCGTGTCAGGTAGCCCGGCATCGGCGACGTCTCCTCGACTTCCGACAACGGGATCGCCGGCACCGCGTTGGTGGGCACCAACAGCCCGTCGTAGGGCTTCATCCACTGGGCGAACTCGGCGCGGCGCTGCTTCATGTGGCGCAGTTCCTCGGCATAGGCGCCGGGGACGAAGTTCTTGCCGAGCAGCGCGCGGCCGCGCACGCCGGGGCCGATCGGCTTGGTCATGTCCTCGATCCAGTCGCGATGCAGCGAGAACATCTCCGAGGTGGAGATCGTGCCCGCGGCTTGCGCCATCTCGAAGAACCACGCGGGCAGGCGCACCGCCTCGACGGTCGCGCCGAGACTCTCGAAGGTGCGCGCCGCTTTCTGCCAGGCCTCCGTCACGTCGGGATGCATGAACTCCGGCAGCTGATTGGAATCCGGCATCGCGATTCGCATGCCTTCGATCGAGCCGCCTTTGGTCGCGGCAGCGAAATCCTCCAACGGCTGGTCGAGCGTGGTCGGGTCGCGCGGATCGGGCGCGGCCAGGGCATTGAGCAGGAGAGCGCAATCCTCGACGCTGCGCGCCATCGGCCCGATCGAATCGAGCGTCCAGCTCAACAGCATGGTGCCGTGCAGGCTGATGCGGCCGAACGTGACCTTGAGGCCGACCAGCCCGTTGAACGCGCAGGGAATGCGCACCGAGCCGCCGGTGTCGCTGCCGATGCCGGCCGGCGCGAGACGCGCCGCGACCGCGACGCCGGTGCCGCTCGACGAGCCGCCGGCCGTGCGATGGGTCTCGAGGTCCCACGGGTTGACCGGCGCGCCCATCAGCGGGTTGGTGCCCCAGCCGCCGAAGGCGAACTCGACCATGTGCAGCTTGCCGAGCGGGAACATGCCTGCCGTCGTCAGACGCTCGACGGTGGCCGAGGTCTCGGTCGCGACCCGCTTCTCCCACATCTTCGAGCCGCCGGTGCCGATGCGGCCCTTGATGTCGCAGAGATCCTTGTAGGCCATCGGCAGTCCGTGCAGGGGCCCGAGCGGAAAGCCGGTCGCCCGCGCGGTGTCGGCGGCGTCGGCCAGCGCGCGCGCCTCCTTGGCGTAGACCTCGTGGAAGGCGTGCAGCTTGCCGTCCGCCTTCGCGATGCGGCCGAGCAGCGTGTCGGCGATCTCGCGCGAGGAGAATTTCCTGGCGGACAGGCCCGCCGCCAGTTCCGTCAGGGTGAGGTCGTGCAGTCCGCCGCTCATCAGTAGGTCGCCCTTCCGCCGGAGAGGTCAAAGGTGGCACCCGTCGCGAAGCTGCACAGCGGCGAGGCGAGCCAGGCCACCATCTCGGCCACCTCGTCGACCTCGCCGAAGCGATTCATCGGGACCTTGGACAGCATGAACTGGACGTGCTGCTCGGTCATCTGGCTGAACAACTCCGTCTTGACCACCGCCGGCGCCACGCAGTTCACCAGCACGCCGCTGGTTGCAAGTTCCTTGCCAAGAGATTTGGTCAGTCCGATGACACCCGCCTTCGAGGCGGAATAGGCCGAGGCGTTGGGATTGCCTTCCTTGCCCGCCACCGAGGCGATGTTGACGATGCGGCCCCAGCCGCGCTTGACCATGCCGGGCGCCACCGCGCGGTTGCTCAGGAACACGCCGGTCAGGTTGATCTCGAGCACCTGCTTCCAGGCATCGACCGGATACTGGATCACCGTGGTGTTCGGCCCGGTGATGCCGGCGCTCGCGACGAGGATGTCGGGCGCGGCGAGATCCTTCTCCGTCTTCGCAAGCGCCGCGGCGAGGGATTGTTCGCTCGTGACATCGACTTCGACGGCGATCGCATCGCCCAGCGAGGCCGCGGACTGCTTGGCACGGTCCATGTCGCGGTCCCACAGCGCGACCCTTCCGCCGCCGGCGGCGATTTTCGCTGCGCAGGCAAGGCCGATGCCGCGCGCGCCGCCGGTCACCACCGCCGTGCGCCCCTTGAACAAGTCCGACGCCATGCTTCCTCCCCCTAAACGCTTGAATCGGCGCAGTTTCCGCATCATATCGGAGGGACATGCCCTCCGACAAACCCGCGTCCATCGACGCCACGCTCGAGCTGCTGAAAAGCGGCAACTACATCGCCGACCGCAGCCTGGCGACGGTCTTGTACCTCGCCCTGAAGCTTGGCCGCCCCTTGTTCTGCGAGGGCGAGGCGGGGGTCGGCAAGACCGAGATCGCCAAGGTGCTGGCCGAGACGCTGAAGCGTCCGTTGATCCGCCTGCAGTGCTACGAAGGCCTCGACGTCAACTCGGCAGTCTACGAATGGAACTACTCGCGCCAGATGATCGAGATTCGGCTGGCCGAGGCCCAGGGCGTGCACGATCGTCGCCAGCTCGAGTCGGACATCTTCGACGAGCGCTTCCTGATCCGCCGTCCGCTGCTCGAAGCGCTCGAGCCGCATGCCGAGGGTGCGCCGATCCTGCTGATCGACGAGCTCGACCGCACCGACGAGCCGTTCGAGGCCTATTTGCTCGAGGTGCTGTCCGACTTCCAGGTAACCATCCCCGAGCTCGGCACGATCAAGGCGGCTGAGACGCCGATCGTGATCATCACCTCCAACCGCACACGCGAGATCCATGACGCGCTGAAGCGCCGCTGCTTCTACCACTGGGTCGACTACCCCGATCTCAAGCGCGAGCTCGAGATCCTGCGGGTCAAGGCGCCGGGCGCGGGCGAGCGGCTGTCGCGCCAGGTCGTCGGCTTCGTCCAGGAGCTGCGCAAGCTCGACCTGTTCAAGGCGCCGGGCGTCGCCGAATCGATCGACTGGGCAACCGCGCTGTCGGAGCTGAACGCGCTCGACCTCGACCCGAAGACCGTCAACGACACGCTGGGCGTCCTGCTGAAGTACCAGGACGACATCCAGCGCCTGCAAGGCTCGGAGGCGGCCGACATCCTGCGCAAGGTCAAATCCGACATCGCAGCCCAGCCTTTAGGGTAGGCATGCCTTGCTGTCTTATCAGGCTCCTCTCCCCCGCTAGGGGGAGAGGCGGGGAGAGGGGGCCACACTCGGCGTTTCCCCCTCTCCTAGCCTCTCCCCCTAGCGGGGGAGAGGAATTCGACGAGTGTTGATGATGGACGCGATGTCTCCATCCCCCGACGATCGGCGCGGCAAGCTTGCCAACAACATCGTCCATTTCGCCCGCACCTTGCGCGCGGCGGGTCTCAGGGTGGGGCCGGGCCAGGTGTTGCGCGCGGTCGAGGCGGTCGAGGCGGCGGGACTCAGGAAGCGCGACGATTTCTATTGGACGCTGCACTCGGTGTTCGTGAACCGCCGCGACCAGCGCGAGATCTTCGACCAGGCGTTCCACGTCTATTGGCGAAATCCGCGGCTGCTCGAGAAGATGATGGAGATGCTGCTGCCGCAGATTTCCGTGCCCGAGGACCCGGAGAAGAAGAAGGAACTCAGCCGCCGCCTGCAGGACGCGCTGTCGCCAGGGCAGGGCGAGGCGCCCCAAGGCGAGGAGGAGCCGCCGGAGGTCGAGATCGAGGCGAGCTTCACGGTGTCGGACCGCGAGGTGCTGCAGCACCGCGACTTCGAGCAGATGACCCAGGCCGAGATCGACCAGGCCCTGAAGGCGATCGCCCGCATGCGCCTGCCGGTGCCGGAGCGGCGAACCCGCCGCTACCGGTCGGCCCGCCGCGGCCCGCGCGTCGACTTCCGCGCCTCGCTGCGCCGGGCGCTGCGGCCCGAAGGTCTGATCGAACTGCGCAAGCGCACGCCGCGCCGCCGGCCGCCGCCGCTGGTCATCCTGTGCGACATCTCGGGCTCGATGGCGCGCTACACGCGGATGTTCCTGCACTTCATGCACGCCATCACCAACGATCGCGACAGGGTCTTTTGCTTCACCTTCGGCACCCGGTTGAGCAACGTTACCCGCGCATTGCGTTATAGGGACGTGGATATAGCGCTAGCCAAAGCCTCCCAGCAGGTGGAAGATTGGTCCGGCGGCACGCGCATTGGCCAGGCGCTGCACGAGTTCAACAACAGCTGGTCACGGAGGGTGTTGGGCCAGGGCGCCGTCGTCTTGCTGATCACCGACGGGCTCGACCGCGAAGGCGGGGCGGGGCTTGGCGAGGAGATGGAGCGCCTGCACAAATCCTGCAGCCGCCTGATCTGGCTGAACCCGCTCTTGCGTTACGGGGCCTACGAACCCAAGTCGCAGGGCAACAAGGCGATGCTGCCGCATGTCGATGAATTCCGGCCGGTGCACAACCTCGAAAGCCTGGCCGGGCTGATCGCCGCGATCGACAGCCGTCCCGCGCCCTCGGGCGACCGGCGGTTGGGAAATTGGCAGACCGAATTGCGCAAGGAGTAGACCATGAGCGATGCGCTGGAAGTTCTCGATCAAGTCGGCAAGTGGAAGGCCGAGGGCAAGGGTGTTGCCGTCGCGACCGTGATCACCACCTGGGGCTCCTCGCCGCGACCGGTCGGCAGCCAGCTCGGCGTCGACGACAGCGGCGCCATGGTGGGCTCGGTCTCGGGCGGCTGCATCGAGGGCGCGGTCGTCAAGGAAGCGATCGATGCGATCAAGGACGGCAAGCCGCGACTGCTCGACTTCGGCGTCACCGACGAGCAGGCCTGGGACGTCGGCCTGGCCTGCGGCGGCAAGGTCCAGGTCTTCGTCGAGAAGGTGAACTGATGAAGAGCGAGACTCTCGCCGCGCTGCAGGAGGCGCGCGCCCGGCGGCGGGCGGTGACGCTGGCGACCCGCCTCAGCGACGCCACCGAGGCGCTGGTCTATCGCGACGAGGCCAAGGGCGAGCTCGCCGGCGACGCCGCGATCGTGTCGGCGGCGCGGCGTGCGATCGATATCGGCAAGAGCGAGACGGTCGAGATCGGGGGCCAGAAGATCTTCCTCAACGTCTACGTGCCGCCGCAGCGGCTGATCATCGTCGGCGCCGTGCATATCGCGCAGTCGCTGGCGCCGATGGCGACCATGATCGACTTCGACGTCACGGTGGTCGATCCGCGCGGCGCTTGGGCCACGACGCAGCGCTTCCCCGGCGTGAAAGTGATCAAGGACTGGGCCGACGAGGCCTTCCAGGAGAT
>VBAF01000590.1:2084-3839 GCA_005884705.1 Alphaproteobacteria bacterium | reverse complement strand
GCCGTGTAGAGCGGCTTGACCACGATGCCTTCCGGCGTCGTCCAGCTCAGCCCCTCGAGCGGCTTGTCGCGCAGCTCCTTGGCGGCGAGCTTCTCCCAGTCGGCCAGGGTCTTCTTCGGAAAATCAGCCATGACATTTAGATAGCGCAAACCGCCTGAATTGCACACCCAACCCCAGGGCGAGGGATATTACTCGTTCGCCAATATGGTGTTTCGCACCAAGGGATAGATCTGGCTCGCCCAGCGGCGTCCCGCAAATACGCCGTAATGGCCGACGCCCGCCTGCATATAGTGCTTCTTGCGGTAGGGCCGCAGGCTCGAGCAGAGATCGTGCGCCGCCATGGTCTGGCCGACCGCGCAGATGTCGTCGCGTTCGCCCTCGACGGTGAACAAGGCCGTCCGCCGGATCGCCTTCGGGTTCACCCGCCGGCCCTTCCAGTCGAGTTCGCCCTTGGCCAGGAGATGCTCCTGGAACACGCGCTCGACCGTCTCGAGATAGAACTCCGCCGTCATGTCGAGCACGGCGAAGTACTCGTCGTAGAATTCCTTGATGGTCCCGGCCCGCGCCTCCTCGCCGTCGGCCAGCGCCTTGTAGAGATCGATCTGCGCCTTCATGTGCCGCTCGGCGTTCATGCTCATGAAGGCGGTGAGCTGGAGGAAGCCGGGATAGACCCGCCGCATCGCCCCGGGATAGCGCAGCGGCACGCGGGAGATCAGCATGCGCTGGAACCATTCGATCGGGCGCCCGGTCGCGAGCGCGTTCACCTTGGTCGGATTGATGCGGGTGTCGATCGGCCCCGCCATCAAGGTGAGGCTGCGCGGCTGCATCGGATGGCCGTCCTCCGCCATGATCGCCGCCGCCGCGAGCGCCTGGACGCAGGGCTGGCACACCGCCACGACATGCGAAGGCCCCATCGCCTCGAGGAAGCCGATCAGATGCTCGATATAGTCGTCGAAGCCGAAGCGGCCGTGCCACAGCCCGACGTCGCGCGCATTGGCCCAGTCGGTGACGTGGACATCGTGCTCGGGCAGCAGCACCCGCACCGTGTCGCGCAGCAGGGTCGCGAAGTGGCCGCTGAGCGGCGCCACCAGCAGCACCTTGGGCTGCGGCGGGGCACCTGCCTTGGAAAAGCGCAACAGGGTGCCGAACGGCGTCGTCAGCACCTCCTCTTCGACGACCGGCACCAGTCGGTTGCCGCTCTTTATCTCAGTGATGCCGAAGGCCGGCCGGCGATGGCTGAGCGCCGCCCGGCCCAGCATTTCGCACAAGGCACTGGCCGCCCGCCAACGCTCGGCGCCCGCCCGACCGCCCAGCGCAAAGCCCCGGCCCGCAACGGCGGAGACGAGCCGCATCGGCAGCATCAGGTCGGCGGTGGTCTGATACAGGGAATAGAGCATAAAAGGCGCAATCGGCTCGGAAATTGCTTCCCCGGACGGCATGGCCGAGGCGTCTCTCACCGTCAGTAGCAAGAACTATTCCTCTTGGTCGCTCCGCGGCTGGCTGTTGTGCAAAATGGCCGGGCTGGATTTCGACGAGCGACTCCTGCCGACCGACGATCCGGCGACCCGCGCCGAGTTGCTGCTGCTGTCGCCTTCGTTCCTGGTGCCCTGCCTGGAGCACGGCCCGGTCAAGGTCTGGGACACCTTGGCGATTGCCGAATATCTGAACGAGATCACGCCGCAGGCCGGCCTCTGGCCCGCCGACGCCGCGGCGCGCTCGCATTGCCGGGCGGTATGCGGCGAGATGCATTCGGGC
>VBAF01000590.1:0-2072 GCA_005884705.1 Alphaproteobacteria bacterium | reverse complement strand
TGCGCTCGGCCCTGCCGATGAACCTCAAGGTGCAGCATGCCGGCTTCAAGGTCTGGGCCGGCGCCCAGGCCGACATCGAGCGCGTCACCGCGATCTGGCGCGACTGCCTGCAGCGCTACGGCGGACCCTATCTGTTCGGTGCAACGCCGACTGTCGCCGACGCGATGTACGCGCCGGTCTGCACCCGCTTTGCCACCTATGACGTGAAGCTCGACCCCGCCTCGGTCGCCTATCGCGCGCTGATCCTGCGCTGGCCGCCGATGGTCGAATGGTGCCAGGCCGCCAAGACCGAGCCCGAGGAAGTCGAGGAACTCGACGTCGAGTTCTAGGCACGGCAGACTCCGGCCGACCAACCGGAGGAAATCATGTCACTGACACGCCGCGGCGCGCTCGCCGGGCTGGGTGCCCTGCCGTTCACCACGACGGCCGGCGCGCAAGCCTTCCCGAGCAAGCCGCTCACCCTGATCGTGCCCTTCCCGGCAGGCGGGCCGGCCGACATCTTCGGCCGGCACCTGGCGCAGGGCATGGCGGCGCAGCTCGGCAAGCCGGTGGTGGTCGAGAACAAGAGCGGCGTGGCCGGCGTGACCGGCATGGACTTCGTCGCCAAGGCGGGATCGGACCCGCACGTCATCGGCATCGGCAGCGCCTCGGCCGGCTCGATCATGCAGAGCCTGATGCCCCGCATGCCCTACGATCCCGAACGCGACCTGGCGCCGGTCATCCTGGTGGTCAAGGTGCAGGAGATCCTGGTGGTCAACGCCAAAACCGGCGTCACCGACTTCAAGGGACTGATCGCCAGGCTCAAGGCCGAGCCCGGCAAGTGGACCTGCGGCTCGGCCGGCACCGGCGGCATCACCCATCTCGCGATCGAGCTGTTCAAGCGCGAGACCGGCACCGACATCCTGCACGTGCCTTATCGCGGCGCCGCGCCGGCGACCAACGATCTCGTCGCCGGCACGATCCAGAGCACCATCCTCGACGTGCCGGTCCTGCTGCCCCACATCCGCTCCGGCGCGCTGAAGGCGCTCGCCGTCACCTCCGACGTCCGCTCGCCCCTCCTGCCCGATGTGCCGACCATGCGCGAACTCGGCTTCCCGCGGGTCAACTCCGACAACTGGTACGGCCTGTTCGCGCCGGGCAACGCCCTGCTGGCCGACCGCCAGCGCCTGCACGACGCGGCGGCCGCCACGCTCAAGAGCAAGGACGTGGTCGACGCCTACACCGCCGTCGGCGGCATCGTCGGCGGCGGCTCGACCGAGGACTTCGCCCGCTTCCGCCGCGAAGAGATCGCCAAGTGGGCGGAGGTGATTCAGCTCGCCAACGTCAAGCTCGAGTAAGGGCTTCATACCGGCGGCGCACCCGCGCTGCTCGCCTATCGTCGTCTTTTCGACTGACCGGAGTTTCACCATGCTCGATGCCGAAGCCCGACTGCTGCTCGACCTGATGGAGCAGGCGGTGAAGGACGGGCGTCCGAGGTTGCACACCCTGCCCCATGCCAAGGGCCGCGCCGCCGTCGACAAGATGTCGGAAGACAGCGAGGCGCCGCCTCCTGAAGTCGCCGCCACGCTCGACGGCGCCATCGACGTGCCGGGCGGGCAGGTTCGCTTTCGCCGCTATCGGCCGATCGGAGTCGAGGGCGCGGGCCTGCCGACGCTGGTCTACTATCACGGCGGCGGCTGGGTGATCGGCACCATCGAGACGCACGATTCGACCTGCCGGCGGCTCGCCAACAAGAGTCGCTGCCAGGTGATCTCGGTCGACTACCGGCTGGCGCCGGAGCATCCCTTCCCGAGGCCGACCGACGATGCGCTGCTGGCCTTTCGCCACATCCGCGACAACGCCGCCCTGTTCGACGCCGATGCGGCACGGATCGCGGTCGGCGGCGATTCGGCGGGCGGCAACATCGCCGCCGTCCTCTGCCAGGCCTGCAAGCGGGCCGGCGAGCCGATGCCCGCGTTCCAGATGCTGATCTATCCGGCGACCGACGCGCGGCGCCAGACCGAATCGCATCGGCTGTTCTCCGACGGCTATTTCCTGACACAGGAGCTAATCGAATGGTTCTGGAAGGCCTA
>VBAF01000191.1 GCA_005884705.1 Alphaproteobacteria bacterium | reverse complement strand
GATCTCGCTCGGCATCATGGCCCTGTCGGTCGGCGCCGGGGCGAGCCGCGCCGCCGTGGGCTTCGCGCTGGCCACCGGGGCGAGCGTCGCGGCCTACAGCTTCCTGGCCGGGATGGGGGTGCGCAGCGGCGGCACGGTGCTGGGGTTCCAGGCCTGGCTCGAGGTCGTGAACGGCGTGGTCATGGTCGGCTTCGCGCTGCTGACGCGGCGCGCCCAGTTCGTCGACTATGCCCGCCGTCATGCCGCCACCGGGCTGTTGGCCGGCGTGCTGTCGGTGGTTGGCTTCCTCGCCTATCTCGCGGCCGCCCGGAGCCTGCCGCTGGGGCCGATCACGGCGCTGCGCGAGACCAGCGTGATCTTCGGCGCGGTGATCGGCACGGTCGTGCTGAAGGAAGGCTTTGGCGCTCGCCGCATCACGGCGGCGCTGATGGTGGTGCTGGGGATCGCGGTGCTCGCCTTCTGGCGCTGAGGTAGACTCGCGCCATGTTGCCAACCTCACTGAAAAGCCGCCTCAGGTTGCCCCTGATCGCCGCGCCGATGTTCCTGGTGTCCGGCCCGGCGCTGGTGACGGCGGCGTGCCGCGCCGGCGTGATCGGCGCCTTCCCGACCGCCAACTGCCGCACCGTCGCCGAGCTCGACGCCTGGCTGGCCGAGATCAAGGCGGCGACCGAGGGGGCGGCGCCGTTCTGCCCCAACCTGATCGTGCATCGCTCCAATCCGCGTCTTCCGGACGATCTCGCCGCGGTGCTGCGGGCGGGCCCTGAGATGGTGATCACTTCGGTCGGCTCGCCCGAGCCGGTGCTCAAGCCCCTGAAAGAGGCGGGCTGCCTGGTGCTGGCTGACGTCGCCTCGGTGCGCCACGCCGAAAAGGCGGTGGCGGCCGGCGTCGACGGGCTGGTGCTGCTGACTGCCGGCGCCGGCGGCCAGACCGGCTGGGTCAATCCCTTCGCCTTCGTCCGCGCGGTGCGCCAGTTCTGGGATGGCATCGTCGTCATGGCAGGCGGCATGGCCGACGGCCGGGCGGTCGCCGCCGCCGAGCTGCTGGGCTGCGACCTCGCCTACATGGGCACCAAGTTCATCGCCACGAGCGAGAGCCTGGCCAAGGACGCCTACAAGCAGATGCTGGTGAAGAGCCGGCTCGACGACGTGCTGCTGACCCGCGCCTTCACCGGACTCGAGACCAACATGCTGCGGCCGTCGATCGCCGCGGCCGGCCTCGATCCCGAGGACCTGCCGCAGCGCGGCGCGATCGACATCGCCCAGGACATCAACGCCGCCGAGCGCGAGCGGCCCGACGCCAAGCGCTGGAAGGACATCTGGAGCGCTGGGCACTCGGTCTCGGGTGTCGCCGACGTGCCGTCGGTCGCCGAGCTGGTCGAGCGGACGGCGGCGGAATATGCGGCGGTGCTGTCGTCCTGAGTCGCGTAGGCAGGACGACGTGGCGGCGCTACTGCGGCTCGATTTTCGCGAGCTTGATGTAGCGGGTCCACAGCACGCGCTCGCGTTTGACGAAGGCATCGCACGTGGCGATGTCCCAGTCGCGCGGCGGTGGGGTGATGCCGATCTCGAGCAGCCGCTTGTGGATCGCAGGCTCATGCAGGGTTTCCATCACCCAGCGGTTCAGCTTGCGCTGGATCTCGACCGGCACTTCCTTGCGCACCGTGAAGGACAGGAAGGCGATCACCTCGAAGCCGGGATAGGTCTCGGCGATCGCCTCGACCTCGGGATATTGCGGCGAACGTTTCGGCGAGGTGACGGCGAGCGCGCGCACCTGGCCCGAGCGCACATAGCTCTCGCCGATCACTTGGTCGGGGAAGGTGACCTGGATGCGCCCGCCGATCAGGTCCTGGATCGCGGGCACTGCATCCTTGTACGCGACCTCTTCCAGCACCACGCCGCTCTGCTCGGCGAGCAGCGCTGACGGCACCCGCGAGGACGTGTTGCCGAAGCCCGAGAAGATCGGCTCCTTGCGCGCCTTGTTGCGCTCCTGGGCCCAGGCGACGAACTCCTTCAGCGTTTTGTAGGGCGCGTCGTTGGCCACCAGCATGAGGCATGGAATCGTGCCGTCGACCGCGACGGTGGTGAAATCGTCCGGGTCGTAGCTCATCTGCTTGTAGAGGCTGGGATTGGCCGCGAGGCTCGAGGTCGAGCCGTGCAGCAGCGTGTAGCCGTCGGTCGGCGCCTGCTTGACGATCGCGGTGCCGACCATCGCCGTGGCACCCGGCTTGTTGTCGATGATGAAGGGTTGGCCCGCCTTCTTCTCGAGTTCGTGCGCGACGATGCGCGAGACGATGTCGCCCGAGCCGCCCGGCCCGAACGGCACGACGATCCGCACGGGCTTGGTGGGCCAGCTTTCCTGCGCATCGGCCGCGGCTGCAAAAGGCAGGGCGCCCAGCAGGGCGAGGGCATTTCTCCGCTTCATGCCGCCAACGGAAACCGCCGGCGGCGGCCCGTCAATGCAGGTGCCCGTCAGTGCAGGTGATAGAGGCCCGAGGCGAAACCGAATTCCGCCGGCTTGATGAGCTGCGCGCTCGCCACCCGGACGCGATGCAGCCTGCCTTCGAGGTTCCTTTCCCAGAACTCGAGGAACTTGGTCAGGTTGGGGAAACGGGGGGCGAGATCGAGGTTTTGCCAGACAAAGCTCTGCAGGACGTGCTGGTGGTCGGGCATCCAGTAGAGGATTTCGGCGGTCGTGATGCGGTAGTTGTTGAGCTGCGCAACGAAACTCCGGTCCATTGAAGTCGCTCCTTGACTCATGACGCGTATGGGAATAGTCACGCGCCCTTAACGGGAAATCAGCAAAATTCGTTCCACATCAAAGACTTAGCAGCACTCCCTGAGGATTGCTGCTAATCCGGCTGTCGGCCTTGCGCCGCACGGCGGCGACCTGCGGAACCTTTTCGCCTGCGCCTTGACTCAAACCCGCCTCACCCCTAAATCCCGTGCGGCTTTGGCACTCACCGCAGGAGAGTGCTGACAGCCAGAAATGCGGCCCTTGGGGGCTGCGTGGGCAACCAGGAATTATGGAGGCAACAACATGAAGTTCCGTCCGCTTCACGATCGAGTCGTGGTCAAGCGAGTCGAGGAAGAAGGCAAGACCAAGGGCGGCATCATCATTCCGGACACCGCCAAGGAAAAGCCGATGGAAGGCGAGATCGTCTCCGTCGGCCCGGGCGCCCGGGATGAGAACGGCAAGCTCGTTCCGCTCGACGTCAAGGCCGGCGACCGCATCCTGTTCGGCAAGTGGTCCGGCACCGAGATCAAGCTCGACGGCGTCGAGTACCTGATCATGAAGGAGAGCGACATCATGGGAATCCTCGACGGTTCCAGAGCGTCGCTCAAGAAGGCGGCCTAAGGCCCCCCTTCACCCATCCAATCAACAGACATTCCACGAGGGATTTGAACAATGGCAGCCAAGGAAGTCCGCTTTAGCGGCGATGCCCGCCAGCGCATGCTGCGCGGCGTCGACATTCTGGCCGACGCGGTCAAGGTGACGCTCGGTCCGAAGGGTCGCAACGTCGTGCTCGACAAGAGCTTCGGCGCACCGCGCATCACCAAGGACGGCGTCACCGTCGCCAAGGAGATCGAGCTCGCCGACAAGTTCGAGAACATGGGCGCCCAGATGGTGCGCGAAGTGGCCTCGAAGACCAACGACATCGCCGGCGACGGCACGACGACGGCGACCGTTCTCGCCCAGTCGATCGTGCGCGAGGGCGTGAAGTCGGTCGCGGCCGGCATGAACCCGATGGACCTCAAGCGCGGCATCGACCTCGCGGTCGAGGCGGTGGTGAACGACATCAAGGCGCGCGCCAAGAAGATCACCGGCACCGACGAAGTCGCCCAGGTCGGCGCGATCGCCGCCAACGGCGACAAGTCGATCGGCAAGATGATCGCCGAGGCGATGAAGCGGGTCGGCAACGAAGGCGTGATCACGGTGGAAGAGGCCAAGAGCCTCGAGACCGAGCTCGACGTCGTCGAGGGCATGCAGTTCGACCGCGGCTATCTCTCGCCGTACTTCATCACCAACGCCGACAAGATGATCGCCGAGCTCGACTCGCCGTACATCCTGCTGTTCGAGAAGAAGCTCTCGGGCCTGCAGGCGATGCTGCCGGTGCTCGAGGCGGTCGTGCAGTCGGGCAAGCCGCTGCTGATCGTGGCCGAGGACGTCGAGGGCGAGGCGCTGGCCACCCTGGTCGTCAACAAGCTGCGCGGCGGACTCAAGATCGCCGCCGTCAAGGCGCCGGGCTTCGGCGATCGCCGCAAGGCGATGCTCGAGGACATGGCGATCCTGACCGGCGGTCAGCTGATCTCCGAGGACCTCGGCATCAAGCTCGAGAACGTCACGCTCGACATGCTCGGCAAGGCCAAGAAGGTCATCGTCGAGAAGGAGAACACCACGATCGTCGACGGCGGCGGCAAGAAGGCCGACCTCGAGGGCCGCATCACCCAGATCCGCGCCCAGATCGAGGAGACCACCTCCGACTACGACCGTGAGAAGCTCCAGGAGCGCCTGGCCAAGCTCGCCGGCGGTGTCGCCATCATCAAGGTGGGCGGCGCGACCGAGATCGAGGTCAAGGAGAAGAAGGACCGCGTTGACGACGCCATGCACGCCACCAAGGCGGCGGTCGAAGAGGGCATCGTTGCCGGCGGCGGCGCGGCCCTGCTCTACGCGATCCGGGCGCTCGAGAAGCTGCGCACGTCAAACGACGACCAGAAGGTCGGCGTCGAGATCGTGCGCCGCGCGCTGCAGGCGCCGGTCCGCCAGATCGCCGAGAACGCCGGCTTCGACGGCGCGGTGGTCGCGGGCAAGATGCTCGACCAGAAGGACACCAACTTCGGCTTCGACGCCCAGAAGGGCGACTATGTCGACATGGTGAAGTCCGGCATCATCGACCCGGTCAAGGTCGTGCGTACCGCGCTGCAGGATGCCGCTTCGGTGGCCGGCCTGCTGGTGACGACCGAAGCCATGGTCGCCGAGAAGCCCGAGAAGAAGGCGCCGATGGGCATGCCGCCGGGCGGCGACGGCGGAATGGGCGGCATGGACTTCTAAGTCCAGCCGATCACAGAAATCGGAAAGGCCGGGGAGCGATCCCCGGCCTTTTCTTTGGCACATAGACCCCTCGCTCCGCTCGGGATGACACCGAGCCTGTCCTCGACAAAGTTGTCATCCTGAGCGCAGCGAGGGACCTTTGCTCAACGCATGAGCCCATACCCTCTCTCCATCAAAGGCGTCGTCATCCACGACGGCCGCGTCCTGCTGCTGCTGAACGAGCGCGGCGAATGGGACCTGCCGGGTGGCCGGCCCGATCCGGGCGAGGATCATCGTGCGGCGCTGGTGAGCGAAGTGCGCGAGGAGGCGGGGCTCGCGGTCGAGGTCGGTGTGTTGCTGGACGAGCACCTGTTCGAGGTGCTGCCGCAGCGCTTCGTGCACATCGTCGCCTATGCCTGCCGGCTGGTCGGCGCCGGCGACGTCGTGCTCGGCGACGAGCATCTCGAGACGCGCTGGGTGCCGATCAGCGCACTCGGCGAGACGATCGACGGCCGGCCGCTGCCCGCGGGTTATCTCGGCGCGATACGCCAGGCGATCGACCAGCCGCGCTCGCCGAGCAACCGCGTGGTCTGAACCTTCAGGAAGCGGTCGTGCGCCGCGGCGGCGCCGAGCCATAGCTCGTTCCAGGCGTCGAAGGCTTTCAGTGGATCGGCGAGCTTGAGCTCGCACGCCGCTCGCCAGCCTTGCATCCGGACCTCGCCCTCGCCGACCTCGACTTCCTCGCCTTGCGCGCGCAGCACGTTGGCCAGCCAGCGCGCGAAGTCGCGGGCGCTCTCGGCATCGCCGCGCTCGACGTCGGTCGGCAGGTCCATGTCGCGCGCCGTCTCCTCGTGGAACTGCAGGCCGACCAGCCGCGCCACCCGGCCGAGCTCGGCCTGCGCGCCGTCGCTCCTGCAGGGTCGGCAGCATGGTGCGCAGGTATTCCAGCGCGTAGGAGCGGAAGGTGCGCTGGCGGCGCTCCTCGGGCCAATGCGCGGTCTCGAGCCGCGGCTGGTTGGCCCAGTCGACCCGCGGCATCTCCTCCGTGCCGTAGGCGAAACGCACGCGCTCCTCTTCTTTCAAAGGCCGGCCGTAATCGAAATAGTAACCTTCCAGTCCCGGCATGCCGTCGACCGTCATGCCGGTGCAGACGAAGCCCAGCCCGGGATTTTTAAGCGAGACCCCGTTGTGGCCGTGCCAGCCGTGCAGCATCGCGGCCGACACCGAATGCGGCACGGCGGCGATGGCGGTGCCGCGCCAGATCCAGCGCGGCGGCGGATAGCGCACCCAGGCCTTTCGGTCGCTCTCGCGCAGGTAGCCGGTCTTCACGCCGCCCAGCGCATTGGAATGATAGTGATAGAGCGCGCAGGCCGGCGCCGGCGGCTCGGCGGCAAGCCCGAGCTTCTGCAGGCCGGGCAGGAACTTCTCGAGATGCTGGCGGCGGAAGTGGCGGAACACGTAGTCGCGCGCCGTCTCCTCGCCGCGCCGGGTCACCAGACCCAGCACCAGCGCCGTCATCAACGCATTGTAGAGCGTGCCGACCGCCTTGTAGGCGGCCAGCTCAGCCGGAGTGGCCATCGACGAGGATGGCCTTCGACTTGCCCGCCTTGAGCCGCATCGCGAGGATCGGCTTGTAATGGTCGGAGTGATAGAATTCCTCGGCCTTCTCGAAGCTCGGGAATTCCAGCACGACGATGCGCGGCGGCGCCCAGCCGCCCTCCAGCGTCTTGGTCTTGCCGCCGCGCACGATGAACTTGCCGCCGAACTTGGCGACCGCCCCCGGCGTGTGCTTGCGATACTCGGTCATCAGCGCCTCGTCGGTCGTCTCGACCTCGACGATGAGATAGGCAACCATTCGTCTCCTCCGTCAGCCGGTTTCCATCGGCAGGCTGGGATCGTTCGACCATTCCTGCATCGAGTTGTCGTACACCGAGACGTTCGTGTGCCCGAGGATCGCGGTCAACACGAACGCATCGAGGCTGGCGGCGATGCCGCCGCCGCAATAGACCAGCACGCGTTTGTCGGGCGCGGCGCCGACGCCCTCGAAGGCGGCGCGCAGTTCGGCGATCGGCTTCAGCGTCTTGTCCGGGCCGAACAGGCTCGCCGCCGGCACGCAGGACGAGCCGGCGATGCGGCCCGCCCGGCCGTAGGTCACGCCGCCGGTGCCCTTGTGCTGCTCGTGGCTCAGCGCATTGAGGGTCAGCGTGCCGGTCTTGCCGATCGCCGCCTTGATGTCGTTCCTGTCGACGAAGATCTCCGGCCGGCCGCGCAAGCTCAGCGTCGCCGGCGGATAGTCTGCGGCTTCGGTCTGCAGCGGCCGGTTCTCAGCCTTCCACTTGTCGAGCCCGCCGTCGAGGATCGCCGCATCGTCGAAGCCGATCGCGCGCAGCATCCACCAGAGGCGCGTCGCCCAGGTCGGCGTGGCGTGGCTGTAGAGCACGACGAACGTGCCGTGGCCGATGCCCTTGGCGGCGAACGCCTTGGTCAGCTCGTCGAGCGGCGGCAGGGTGAAGCGCAGCTTGGAGTTGGGGTCGGAGAGCTCGGCGCCGAGATCGAGAAAGGCGGCGCCCGGGATGTGGCCCTTGTCGTAGTTGGCGCGCCCGCTCTCGGCGTTGTAGCCGCCCTCGGGGCGCGGCCGCAGATAGGTCGTGCAGTCGAAGATCCGAAGGCCCGGCGCGCCGAGGCGGCGTGCCAGCTCCTCGGTCGAAATCAGCGCTGCGGAATGCGTCACGTCGCTCTCCCTGGTTGGGAGAGCGGAGACTATCGCGAATGTCTCTCTATTGGCACCGTGCGGGCTCTCGCGCCTCGGAAGGCGCTGCCGCCCGCCAGCGCTGGCTACGCCAGCGCTAAATAGTCTTCTGCGGCAGCGGCGGGACGTTGATCGTCTGCGACGGCGTCTGGACCGACGACGGCGACGCCGCCGGCGGCGTCAGCTGCGCCGAGGTGTCGGCGGGCTTGGTCTCGGGCTTTTTGGCCTTCTTGTGCGTGGTGGTCGAGCCGCCCGGCGCCTTGGGCGTCGCCGCCTGGGCATGCACGCGCTTCAGGCACGCCGACTTCGAACTCGTGCTCTTCAGCGTGTTGCAGTAGGCGGTGGTGCCGGGCTTGGGCTTGGCGATCGGGGTCGGGGTGGCGGGTGCCGTTTCCTGGGCAAAGGCGGGAGCGGCAAACGCGACCGCAGCGAGGGTCGCGACGGCGGCGAGCAACAGACGCATGACGTTCTCCTGGGCCGCTGGCGAAGGGGGACGATGCGGCCTCTATGGAAGAAAATATTATTTTATCTTCGCTATTTATGTCAAATTCTTAATGTTCTGGATGGAGCGGAATGCAGGCCATCTTCAACGTCGCCTTGCCGGTCTTCGGGCTCATCCTGGCCGGCTACCTGGCCGGGCGCTGGCGCGTCCTGGGCGGCGAGGCGACGGCTGCGCTCACCGCCTTCGTCAGCACTTTTGCGCTGCCGGCGCTGTTCTTCGGCGCCCTGGCGCGCACCCCGGTCGAGGCGGTGCTCGACCCGGCCCTGATGGCGGGTTTCGGCCTGGTCGTGCTGGCGACCTTCGCGACCGGCATGCTGTCGACCCGGCTTGCCGTCAAAGGCGGCCTCGCCCGCATGAGCCTGCAGGGCATCGCGGCATCGTGGGGCAATGTCGGCTACATGGGCGTGCCGCTTTGCCTCGCCGCCTTCGGTGAGGCCGGCCTGCCGCCGGCGATGCTGGCGGTGATCGCGACCTCGGTCATCGCCATGGCGTGCGGCGTCATGCTGATCGAGCTCGAGGTGGCGGCGGGCCATCACCCGATCGCGACCTTTCTCAAGGCCGCCTGGACCGTCGCGCGCAACCCGCTGCCGGTGTCGATCGCAGCCGGCATCGTCTATTCCGCGCTGGCGTTGCCGCTGCCGACCCCGGTCGAGAAGTGGCTTGATCTCCTCGGCGCCGCCGCGTCGCCCTGCGCCCTGTTCGCGATCGGGCTCTTCCTGTCGGACAAGTCGGTGCGCAGCGGGCTGGCCGAGCCGGGGCTGGCGACGCTGATCAAGCTCGTGCTGCAGCCGGTGCTCGCGGCGGCCATACTGCCGCTGTTCGTCGATTTGCGATCGGTGCCGGGGCAGGCGGCCTTGCTGATGGCCGCGCTGCCGACGGCAGCCAACGCCTTCGTGCTGGCCAAGCAGTTCGGCGTCCAGGTCGAGCAAAATACCGCCGCGGTCCTGCTCTCGACCGGCTTTTCGGTGGTCACGGTATCTGCTTTGCTGGTCTGGCTTCGCGTGACCTGACAGGGAGGGAACGATGCTTCAGGAATTCAAGAAATTTGCGTTGCGCGGCAACGTCATCGATCTGGCGATCGGTGTGATCATCGGCGCCGCCTTCGGCAAGATCGTCGATTCGCTGGTGACCGACGTGATCATGCCGGTGGTCGGCCGCATCTTCGGCGGCCTCGACTTCACCAACTACTTCATCGGCCTGACCGGCGCGGCGAGCCAGGCGCCGACCTACGACGCTGCCAAGAAGGCCGGCGCGACGCTGGGCTATGGCCAGTTCATCACCGTGACGGTGAACTTCATCATCGTCGCCTGGGTGATATTCATGGTGGTCAGAGCCATGAACACGCTGTTCAGGAAGGCGCAGGATGCACCGCCGCCGCCCAAGCCGCCGTCGCGCGAGGAGGAGCTGCTGGCGGAGATCCGCGATCTGCTGAGGGCGCGAGCGTAGCGTCGAGCCGGCGCGCCAGCGCGTCGGAGATCGTCGTCAGCGGCAGGCGGCATTCGGGCGAGGCGATCAGGCCCTGCCGCCACAGCAGGTACTTGATCGGCATCGGATTGGCTTCGGCGAACAGCAGCGGCACCCGCTCGGCAAGCGGCGCCCACGCCGCCCGCGCGCCGGCGACATCGTTGGCGGCGAAGCGCTGGCCGACCTCGAGGAAGCGTTCCGTCGCGATGTGGCTGGCCGCCAGGATGCCGCCGTCGGCGCCGTTGGCCAGCATCGTGAAATAGAGCGCGTCCTCGCCGGTCAGCACCGAGAAGCCCGCCGGCTTGCGCGCCAGGAGGTCGAGCGACTGGGCGAGGATGCCGCAGCTGTCCTTGACGCCGACGATGTTGGCGACTTGCGCGAGCTCGAGCAGCGAGTCGTTGGAGAGGTTGACCGCGGTTCGATACGGGATGTTGTAGATCAGCACCTCGCGGTCAGTTTCCGAGGCGATCGCCTGGAAGTGCCGGATCAGTCCGTCCTGGCCCGGCCGGTTATAGTAGGGGCAGACCGAGACGATGCCCTTGAACGGCAAGCGCTCGAGCCGCTTCAGCGCCGTCACCACCTTGGCCGTGGCATTGCCGCCGACGCCGACATAGACGGGAACATTGCCGGCCAGCGCGAGCGTACGCTCGATCAACGCCTCGCTCTCGGCCTCGTCGAGCGTCGGCGATTCGCCGGTCGTGCCGAGCGGAAAGAGAGCGTCGACCCCGAGCGAGACATAGTGCACCACCAGCCGCTCGTAGCTCGCAAGGTCGAGGCCGCCATCCTTGAACGGCGTGATCAGGGGCAGCCAAAGGGTGTTGCGCATCGGGACAGGATGGGCCCGACTCGGCTATAAGAATATCGAATGTTTTGAATGAAACCGTTCGGTAATCCTTATGATTGACCTGTTGCGCACCTTCCTCGCCGTCGTCGAGAGCGGCGGGGTCACCTCGGCCGCGGCGGCGCTCAACATGAGCCAGGCCGCCGCCAGCCAGCAGGTCAAGCGGCTGGAGGAGCAGCTCGGCTGCCGGCTGTTCGAGCGGGTCGGCCGCCGGTTGGTGCTGGCGCCGGCCGGCGAGCGGCTGCTCGCCCAGGCGCAACGCCTGGTGACACAGAGCGACGAGCTGCTGTCGAGCATGCGGCGGCCGGAGTTCGAGGGCGAGGTGCGGCTCGGCGTGCCGTACGACATCATCGGCAGCTTCGTGCCGGCGATCCTGCGCCGCTTCGCCCGCGCACAGCCCCGCGTGCGCGTCAGCCTGGTGTGCGAGGATTCCAAGGTGGTGCGCCAGCAGCTGCGCTCGGGCGGCGTCGACCTGGCGCTCACCACCGAGACCGAGTGCGGCCGCCACGGCGAGACCTTGCGCACCGACCGGCTGGTGTGGGTCGGCGTGCCGGGCGGCGATGCGCATCTCAAGGATCCGCTGCCGGTCTCGCTCGGCGCGCCGACCTGCGTCTTCCGTCCCGTCGCGATCGAGGCGCTCGGCAAGGCGGGCCGCGACTGGCGCGCGGTCTGCGAGGTGAGCCGGCTCGAGCCGGTGCATGCCGCGATCGAGGCCGGCCTCGCGGTGGCGCCGCTGCTGCGCTCCTCGGTGCCCGAGCGCTTCGAGATCCTGGGGCGCCACGCGCGGCTGCCGGCGCTGCCGGAGTTCCGCATCAACCTCTACCTGCCGTCCGGCGCCGGCCCCGCGGCGCGCGATCTCGCCGAGCATGTACGCGCTTCGTTGCTCGGCTCGGCGTAACAACAAATGATACTAAGCGGCAGTGCCATGTCGCGAGCGAAACATTTATGGTCGCCTCACCTTTTTGGAGGCACTGCATGCGGTTCGCGGTCGGTTGGATCTTGAAGCTCAGCTTCGCGGGTGTGGTCTATCTCGGCATGACGTCGGGCTTCCGCATCCAGTTGCCGGAGGAGATCCTGGGCTACCAGGTGCCAGCCTCCGCCCAGCAGTGGGTCGATCGCAACGCCCAGATCGGCGATTTCGGCAAGCAGACCCAGGCCGGCTTCAAGAACATCAGCGACAGCCTCGGCAAGTAACGAGATTCAACGCGCCTGAGGGGGCGTCGTGCGGGCCCGGTGCGGCGGTCTTCGGATCGCGCCCGGGCCCGTCCTCTTTTGCCGACTGTTGCATTGCGGCCACACCCGTCGTGTCCAAGAAAGGACCACGTAACAACGCGCGACTCGCCGCGTTGTGTTGGTGGCGCCGTCGAGCGTGACGGATGGCGCCGGCCGGCGGCCCCGCGCGTCACGCTTGGTTTCCTCCTCCCCGCATTGCCGCCGCCGGCCAAGTGTCGAGTGAGTAAAGCGTTACCATCGTTCGCCTTTTCGCAACCTGCAAGGCAACGTGGCCGGCGGCCGGCGCATCTCCCCCCTGCGCCGCGCCGCCGGATTTTTTTCAGCGCGGCGGCGGCAGCAGCTTGCCGGCCTGCATCTCGGCGAACGCCTTGGCGAACATCGCCTCGCTGTCCATCACCTCGGTGAAGCCGGCCTGCATCAGCTTGACGGTCGAGACCAGCGCCGGCGGCCCCGGCTGGGTGCGGCCATGGCCCATCGTGTAGTCGGCGTACTCGAAGGAGAGGCCGACGAACTCCTCGAGCGTGCCCGCGACCAGCCCATGGGCGCGGCGGATCTCGGCCCAGTCCGCCTCGCGCGGCCGGATCTCCTTGTCGAGCGACAGCGGCACGTGGCCGCCGGCGGCAAAGCCCAGCGCCTCGGCGATCGCCGGCCACACGTTGGGCCAGACGAAGACGTCGCCGTTGGTGACGTTGAAGATCTCGTTGGCCGCCTTGGGCGACTCGCCCGACCAGGCGATGGCGCGGGCCAGCAGGTCGGCATCGACCGCCTGCGCCACCCGGCCGACCCCGCCGGGATAGTCGAGCGCGGTCTTGGCCGAACGCCGCATCATCGCGGCATAGACGCCGAGCGCGGGAATGACGTTCATCGCGCTGCCGACCGAGCAGCCCACGATCAGCACCGGCCGCAGGATCGACCAGTGCCAGCGCTTGCCCGACTGGCGGGCGCGGATGAAGCGCTCCTGGTTCCAGTAGAAGTTCGGCTGCTCGTGCATCTCCGAGCGGTTCTCGCGCGCCGGCACAGTGAGCGGCCGGACATGCACGCCATAGGCCTTGGTGCCCTGCAGCAGCGCCACGTGCCGCAGCCCCGGCGCGGCTCGCTCCAGCGGTTCGAACAGGTTCGCGAGCATCGCCTCGTTCAGGCGGATCTGCTCGTCCTCGCGCCAGCCCGCCACCA
>VBAF01000032.1 GCA_005884705.1 Alphaproteobacteria bacterium | reverse complement strand
ACTTCGTCTATGGCTGCTGGTTTTCCCTCAACGTCAGCGCCGGCCGCATCGGCATCGGCAGCGGCGTGCTGCTGCGCGCCCTCGAGCCCCTGGAAGGCCTGGAGGTGATGGCGGCGAACCGGCCCGGAGCACGCCCGACCGACCTCGCCCGCGGACCTGGGCGCCTCGCCACAGCTCTCGACATCACCCGGGATCTCGACGGGCAGGACCTCTGCGACGACAGTGGTCCGCTATGGCTGGCCGACGCCGTGCGCAAGCGCGGCCGCATTGCCGCAGGCCCCCGTATCGGAATCAGCCGCGAGACCCATCGCCGGCTGCGATTTTTTGAGCTCGGCAATCCCTCTGTCAGCGGTCCCCGGAGCGTTCGCAAACCTGGATCGACAAGAAGAATTGGCTGTCGGGCGGCGGCTGTTCGGCCATATCGACGGCCGCACCACCGACCTCGCGGACGACCTGTTCCGCAACAGGATCGTCAACTATTCCTGCCGCGAGCGCGCCGCGCTCGAGCGCGAGAAGCTGTTCCGTGGCCTGCCGGTCTTCATGGGACTGTCGACCCGGCTGCCCAAGCCCGGCGACTATCTCACCGAGGACATGGCCGGCATGCCGGTGCTGATGACGCGCGGCGCCGACGGGCAGGTCCGCGCCTTCGCCAACATCTGCCGCCATCGCGGCGCGCCGGTCGCCTCGGGCTGCGGCAACGCCCGCGCCTTCACCTGCCCCTATCACGGCTGGACCTATGACGGGATGGGAAAGCTGCTCGGCACGACGGACAAGGTAGGCTTCGCCGGACTCGACCTCGCGGCGCACGGCCTGGTGCCGCTGCCGGCGGCCGATATGCACGGCATGCTTTACATCCGGGCGCGACCGGGCAGCGAGAGCCTCGACGTCGATACGGCGCTGGGGCCGATCGCAGCCGACATGGCGGCACTCGAGCTTGGCACCTATCCGCTCTACTCGACCGACCGCGTGACGCCGCGCATCAACTGGAAGTTCGCGATCGACACCTTCCTCGAGGGCTATCACATCCCGCACCTCCACCGGAAAACGATCGGCCCCTACTTCGTCGGCAATTGCGGCGTGTTCAAGAGCGGTGGGCTGAGCGGCCGGCTCAGCGTGCCCAAGACTTCGATCGAATCGCAGCGCGCCGTGCCGGACGACGCGCGCGACTATCGCCGGCATGTCGTGTCGATCTACCAGCTCTTCCCCAACGCGCTGCTGATCTGGCAGCTCGACCATATCGAGATCTGGCGCGCCTTCCCGGATCGCGACGATCCCAGCCGCTGCGAGGTCGAGATGACGATCTACCGGCCGGCCACCTCGACTCGGCCGGACTCTTATTGGGAGAAGAACCGCGACATCGCCATCCGGACCGTGATGGAGGAGGACTTCCCGCTGGGCGAGCGGATGCAGATCGGCTTCGAATCGGGCGTGACCGAGGAGGTGATCTACGGCCGCAACGAGCCGTCGCTGGTCCACTTCCATCAATCGATCCGCAGTGCCCTCGGAGTGCCGGCATGATTGTCGTCCTGAGCGTAGCGAAGGACCTTACGCCAGCACCACAGCACCCTGTCGAAGCGCTAGATCCTTCGCTTCGCTCAGGATGACATGGATGAGAAGAGCATGATGCGGGCCAGGCCGCCGTTCCGCGCCGATCAGGTCGGCAGCCTGCTGCGCTCGGGCCCGGTCAAGCAGGCGCGGACCCGGCGGCTGGCCGGCGAGATCAGCCCGATCGACCTCGAGGCGGTCGAGGATGCGGAGATCGCCAAGCTCGTCGCCAAGCAGGAATCGATCGGCCTGCAGGCGGTGACCGACGGCGAGTTCCGCCGCTCGTGGTGGCACTACGATTTCCTCTCCAAGCTCGACGGCGTCGAGCTGGTGAGCGTGGCGCAGGGCCTGCAGTTCAAGGGCACGCAGACCAAGGCCGAGGGCCTGCATGTGCATGGGCGGATCGATTTCTCGCCGAGCCATCCCATGCTCGAGCACTTCAGGTTCCTGAAGTCGGTCGCGCGAGCGGTGCCGAAGATGACGATTCCCTCGCCGACCGCGCTGCATTTCCGCGGTGGCCGGCAGGCGATCGAGACGTCGGTCTATCCCGAGATGGCGCCGTTCTTCGAGGATCTGGGGAAGGCCTACACCAAGGCGGTGCGCGCCTTCGGCGAGGCCGGTTGCACCTACCTGCAGCTCGACGAGGTGTTCGTCGCCTATCTGTGCGACGACAACCAGCGCCAGATGCTGCGTGACCGCGGCGACGATCCCGACACGCTGCTGCATAAGTATGCCGAGCTGGTCAACGCCGCCTGCGCCGGCCGGACGCCCGGCATGACCATCTCGATGCATCTCTGCCGCGGCAACTTCCGCTCGACCTGGATGGCGCAAGGCGGCTACGAACGGGTCGCCGACATCCTGTTCAACGGCATGAACGTCGACGCCTATTTCATGGAGTACGACAGCGAGCGCGCCGGCGGCTTCGAGCCGCTGCGCCTGCTGCCGCGCGACAAGCTGGCGGTGCTGGGCGTGATGACGTCGAAGACCGGCGCGCTCGAGAGCAAGGACCAGCTCAAGCGCCGGATCGACGAGCCGGCGAAGTTCGCGCTAATCGAGCAGCTCGGCCTGTCGCCGCAATGCGACTTCGCCTCGACCGAGGAGGGCAACCTGCTAGCCGAGGACGAGCAATGGGCCAAGCTCTCGCGCTGCGTCGAGGTGGCGCGCGAGGTTTGGGGGTAGATCAGGCTACGCCGCTTTCTGGATCCCGCCGATCGCGCGCTTGAGCGCGGCGCGGGCGAGCAGGCGGGTCGAATCGAGCGTCGGCAGCGGCGAATTGGCATCGTTGATGATCAGTGGGATCTCGGTGCAGCAGAGCGCGACGGCGTCGCATCCCGCTTCGGTCTTCAGGCGGCCGATCACCTTCTGGAAAGTGGCGACCTGCTCGGGCTTGACGATGCCGCGCACCAGCTCGTCCATGATGATGCGGTTGATCTCCTCGCGCTCCTCCGTCGTCGGCCGGACATAGTCCTGGGGATAGACCTCGCTGCCGACCAGCCACTTGGTGCCGGTCAGCGCGATCCGCTTGAAGCCGCGCGCCCGGGCCTCGTCGGCGACGCAGTGGGCGATGTGCAGCCACGGCAGCGGCGAACGCGGCTCGACGAACGGCAGCGCCTGGTGGATGGTGTTGTCGGGGCAGATCACGAAGTCGGCGCCGACCCGGGCGAGCTTCTCGGCCGACGCGAGCATCATGTCGCCGACGCTGCGCCAGTCGCCGCGATAGATATGGTCCATGTACGCTGCCAGCGACGGCGTGTGCACGGTGACCTCGGGATGGTCGTGGCTGCCCAGCACGGCCGGCGCCTCGGTGCAGATGGTGCGGTAGCACAGCGCGGCGCCCTCGGCCGAGCAGGCGGCGATGCCGATGTGAAGCGGTGTCATGCCGGCATTTTCGCGCGTCGCTCTGCGGCCGGCAACTCCACGTGCCGGCTGGGCGTTTAAACCTCACCAATCCCACAGAGCAGGAGGCAACGATGGTCGACGTCACCAAGATCACCAGCGGCTCGCTGATTCCGGCCGAGCAGGTCACCGGCACCGACGTCTACAACATGGACGGCGAGCATCTCGGTACGGTCGACGACATCATGATCGACAAGATCAGCGGCAAGGCGATCTATGCCGTGATGTCGTTCGGCGGCTTCCTTGGCATCGGCGAGAAGCAGCACCCGCTGCCGTGGTCGGTGCTGACCTACGACAAGGAGAAGGAGGGCTTCGTCGTCAACCTCGACAAGCGCAAGCTCGAGAATGCGCCGACCCTCGATCCCGACGACGACTTCGAATGGACGCCGGACTACGGCCGCCGGGTCGACAACTACTACGGTGCGCCGACCTATTGGTAGCTACTTGCCGTCGAGCAGGCCGTTGAGCCAGACCTGCACCGTGTTGGTCTCGAGGAAGCGGCGCGCCGCCTTGGCCACGGTCTCGTCGTCGACCTTGCCGACGACGACGGCGACGATCAGGTCGCACTTGTAGGAGACCGCGACAGCCTGGGCGAGGCGCTCGCGGCCGTCCTTCCTGATCCTGTAAAGCCGCTCGCGGCCCGCCAGATCGGTGATCTGGATACGCTTGCCCTCGGCCACGGGGACGAAGCTGGCATCCAGCAGGTCGATGTCGCTCTTGCCGTCGACCTCGGAATCCTCGACCACGCCGGTGTCGCAGTTGCCGCAGAAGCCTATCTTGGGCCGGACATAGACCTCGGTGTCGTCGCGCCGCCAGGCGCGGCCGGGCGGGAAGGCGTCGCGCGGGAACGGCCAGGCGATGCGCCGCCAGCCGGTCGCCCGCTCCTCGGCATCGGGCACCGGGTACCAGTTGGCATAGGCCGCCAGGCCGGCCAGCACCGCCACCAGGCTACCGGCCAGCGAGAGCTGCAGCAGGGTGCTGCGGCTCAGCATCGCCGCTATTTCAGGCCGGCGACCTGCCGCGCCTCGCCGCCGAGCTCGAGGATGTGCATGCCGGTGTTGGCGCGGTCGACGATGTAGACGTAGCCGCGCTCGTCGGTCTCGACATTGTTGGTCTGGATCGCCGTCTTGCAGCGGTCCTTGCCGTCGACCTTGACGCAGCGCTTGTCGGTTTTGTCGGTGATCGCCGGAATGAAGTAGCCGACCTCCTTGGGATGATAGGGATCGCGCACGTCGATCGCCCGCACCCCGGCGTTGAACCAGGCGATCACCGCGATCTTCTTGTAGAACACCGGCGCCATGCTCTCGTTCGAGGAGTGCGCGCCGAAGCGGCCGCCGCGCTGGCAGAAATTGCCGCTCGCCTCGGGCACCGTCCAGCTCGAGATCATCATCGGCCGGCTCTCGATCGAGACGTCGGCGAACCAGATCATCTGCCTGGGCTCGTTGCATTCGTTCAGGATCGCCTCGTCGACGATCATGACGATGTCGCGCGTCTGGCCCTCCTTGTCGTTGGCGAACTCGGCGATCGGCATCTTGAGCATCGGGAACACGGTGTGCGCGCCGTTCCACGCCGACATCAGCAGCCGCCCGACCTCGGGCGCGCGCAGGTTGTCGGGCGTCGGCTCCGGCGCGCCCTTCAGGAGCTTCTCGCGGTCGACCATCTGGATCACGCCGCCCTTGTTGGTGCCGTAGCCGAAATAGACGCGGTTGCCCTGCGGCCCGGTCGAGATCGGCCCGTGCAGGTCGGTCGGCACCTGGCCGGTCGCGCCCGGCTCCTGGCCAACCAGGCCGAAGTCGCGGATCTTCACCGGCTTGGCGGGATCGGAGAGGTCGTAGACCTGGGTCATGCGCTTGGCGCGCCAGTCCTTGGCGCCGCCGACCAGGTAGGCAATGCCGGTGTCGCATTCCCACCAGCTCTTGTGGGTGTCGCGCAGGCCGTCGAGCCGCGTCAGCAGCTTCGGATTGCTCGGATCGGCGACGTTCCAGATCTCATGCGCCTGGCCGCCGAAGGTGCGCAGCATGTAGACCGCGGCCTTGTCGCCTTTCGGCAGCGCCGAGCCGTCGCACAGCCGCACCATCTGCGCCCCGCCATCCTCGTACTTGCCGGGCGCGCCGGGGATGTGGCGCAGGTATTTCGGCTGCGCCGGATCGGTGACGTCGACGATCGAGGTGCCGTTGGGCTCCGGCTGGCCGGTCATCGCATTGATCGGCATCGGGATGTCGTCGGTGCCGCCGTGATGGCCGATATAGGCGATGAAGCGGCTGCCCTGCTTTTGGATCGTCGGCTGGTAGGCCGAGCGTGCCTGCAGGTCGCTCCAGCCGACCAGTTTCATGTTGGAGGATTCGGGCGGCGCGCCGACTTTCTGCTCCTGCGCCTGGCCGGGCAGCGCCCCCAGGAGACAGAGACCGATCCACAAACCGTTGCGCTTCATGGCGTTTCTCCCTGATAGGCCGTCATCTTACGACCGCAACCTTCGCCCCCGCCAGACATTGGTCTGCCATGGACCCGTTCGAACGCGACCGTCTCGATCGCCTGAACCGCCTGGCCGAGCTGGAAAAGGCCCCGGACGATCCCGAGCAGCCGGTCGATGCCGGCGATTCCAGGCCGCTGATCGTGATGATCTGCGCGGCGATGGCCGCCACCGTGATCGTGCTCGGCATCATGTGGGTCAACAACACCCGCTACGACGGCGCCAGCGACCGCCCGGTCGCCGAGCAGCCGGCGCCGCCGCGGCAGTAGGACTGCACTAGGAAGGCGCCGGTTACGTGCCCTTGATCGTGATGTCCTCGTAGGGCGCCGTGTAGGGGAACAACGGGATCCGCCCGAAGCCTGACTCGCCGACGCGCGGCCCGATGCCGTTGATGAAGGCAAGCTGCCAGATCGGCGCATAGATCGTCCGCTCGACCATCAACTGCTGGATCTTGAACAGAATGGCCTCGCGCCGCGAGCGATCCAGCTCGCCCGCCTGTTGCTGGTAGAGCTCGTCGATATCCGGGTAGCTGCCGTAGGAGAAGACGCCGCCCTTCACGAGGTGGGCCTCGATGCGCGTCGCGGCATTTCCGAAAGCGCCGGGGCCGGCCTGGATGATGTTCTTGTACTTCTTCTCGCTGAATTCCTTGATGAACGCGGCGCGCTCGATCGGCCGCAGCCGGCAGCGGATGCCGACGGCACGAAGGTTGTCGACCACGGTCTCGCCGATATTGGAATACGAGGCGTCGCAATTGTAGTCGCCGGCGTCGAAGCCGCCGCGTCGTCCCGCCTCGGCCAGAAGCCGCTTCGCCTTGTCGGGATCGAATTCCGGCGGCGGCGGCTGCCAGTAGAAATCGAAGCCTTTGGGGACGATCGCGTTTCCCGTCACGTCCGAGAAGCCCAGGGTGAGCGCCTCGTTGATGTTCTTGCGGTCGAGCGCCAGGCTGGCGGCTCTTCGCACCCGCTCGTCGTGCCACGGCGACTTGTCGTCCCACTGGTCGGGGAAGTAGAGGCAGAACGACCCTTGTATCACGGCCGGCTTGAGCGCGAGGCCGGGTGTGCTGCGCAGTTTCTCGGCCAATTCGCCGCGCACCGAATAGGCGATGTCGATCTCGCCTGCCTTCAGAGCGGCAAGCCGCGTGGTCTCGTCCGGGATCACCTTGAAGACGAGGCGCTTGACCGCCGGCTTCTTGCGCCAGTACCGCTCGGACGCCTCGAGGACGAGCTCCACGCCGGGCTTGAACGAGACGAACTTGTAGGGGCCGGCGCCGATCGGCGCCTTCTTGAAGCCTTCCTGGCCGACTTCCTCGACATATTTCTTCGGCACGATCCAGCCCGCGCCGGTCGCCGTGGCGTAGAAGGTCAGGAAATCCGGCCACGGCTGCTTCAACCGGAAGCGGACATGCCGGGCGTCGGGCGTTTCGACCTCGGCGACACGCGCCTGCAGCAGGTCGTGCGCGACGCCGCGGTAGCGATCGAACGAGAACTTCACGTCGGTCGATGTCACGGGCTCGCCGTTGTGGAACACGGCCCCTTCGCGAATCACGAAGTCGTAGGTGCGCCCGTCTTCCGAGGCCGTGACCGACTCCGCGAGGCTCGGCGCCAGCGCCTTGTCCGGCATCGGTTTGACCATCCCGTCGTGCAGTGCATAGAAAACCAGGAACGGGGTGATGATGCCGGACGCTTCCGCCGGATCGAACC
>VBAF01000580.1 GCA_005884705.1 Alphaproteobacteria bacterium | reverse complement strand
CCGGCCCCTGGCCGCGAACTGGGCGATCGTGCCGCGATTGAACAAGGACAGCCCCTCTGGGAAGGTCAACAGTCCGTCGCACCGCTCGCTCTGCGCCCGCTCGATTGCTTCCGAAACGTCGGACGAAGTGGAGATCCGATAGTAGTTCAAATTGACATTGAGCGTCTTTGCCGCGGCCTGCGTCGCGGCCCATTCGGATTGCTCTCCGGGATGAGTGGGATTGGACAGCACGCCGACACGCCGGATCTTCGGGACCGCCTCACTCAGCAAGCTCAACCTCTTGCCTGCCAGTTCCAAAGCCATGGCCGATACGCCCGTAGCGTTTCCGCCGGGGTGCGACAGAGATTGAACAATGCCGGCCGCAACGGGATCGCCGGAAAAGCCAAATACGACGGGCACGGACTTCGCTGCTAGTGGCGCCGCTCGGGTCGAAGCTCCAGCGGTAATAATGATGTCGACCTTGTCGGCGAGAAGTTCGTCGATCAAGGCAGGTAAGCGGTCGTATTGAAAATCAGCGAAGCGCACAAAAATCTCGTAGTCTCGGCCTTCGGCCCTGCCGACACGTTGCATCCCCAGCTTGAACGACGCCATATTGGGGTCGGGCGGGCTGGTGCCGGACAGGTAGCCTATGCGCCACACGCGGCCGGAGCGCTGCGCGCTGGTGCCGGTTGTCGACAATCCGAGTGCGGATGCAGCGAGCAGGAAGCGCCGCTTCATCGCGTGCCTCATTCGATCACCTCGTCGGCGCACGGCCCATTTCCCTAGAAGATATAATAGGAGCGAGTGCTGCCGGCATCAACTCGACCCAACGGCGACGATGTCGGCTTATGGCCCTTAGCGGACATGCCGAGAAGCCTGCTGCATGTCCGCTATCGGGTGGAAAGCGGACCTTGATCGCCAGGTTTTCCGCCCACGAGTGGCGCGCCAAAGGAGAGGCGAATCGGTCGCCATCCCTCCCGGGTGTGATTCCAATTTTACCAACGGTGTTGCACCAGGCGCTAAGTGCCTGATGTCTTGGACAGAAAAAAGCGATTGGTGCCCCGAGACGAAATCGCGCCATCAAGCAGCGTGCGCCAGCCGTCTTTCTTGCCGAGATCGGCGGCGAGGAAGTCGATGCCGTCCTCGGCGGGCGGGGCTGTGATGTCGCTGCCCAGGACGGTGGCGCTTTCGGCCTTCAGCGCCTTGGCGATGCCGCCGCCGCAGCCGGTGACCAGGGCGCGCTCGCCGTCGAGAAGTTTCGTGCTCATTCGCGTCATGCTAGCAGGTGAGGGATGGCGGCCAAGACCCGACTGGATGTGGCGCTGGTCGAGCGCGGCCTGGCGGAAAGCCGCGCGGCGGCACAGCGGATGATCATGGCCGGGTTGGTGTTCTCCAACGACAAGCGGCTCGACAAGGCGGGGCAGGCCGTCGCGGCCGACACCGCGCTCGAGGTGCGCGGCCAGCCGCATCCCTATGTCTCGCGCGGCGGGCTGAAGCTCGAGAAGGCGCTCGATGTCGGCGCCTCGACCGGCGGTTTCACCGATTGCCTGCTGCAGCGCGGCGCGGCCAAGGTCTATGCCGTCGATGTCGGCACCAACCAGCTCGCCTGGAAGCTGCGCTCCGATCCGCGCGTGGTGTCGATGGAAAAGACCAACATCCGCGACGTCACGCGCGCGCAAGTGCCCGAGCCGGTCGACCTGATCGTCTGCGACGCCTCGTTCATCGGCCTGCGCACCGCGCTGCCCAACGCGCTCGTGCTGGCCGCGCCGGGCGCGCATCTGGTCGCGCTGATCAAGCCGCAGTTCGAGGTCGGCAAGGGCCGGGTGGGCAAGGGCGGCATCGTGCGCGAGCCCGAACTGCATCAAGAGGTCGTCGAGACGATCTCCGCCTGGCTCGCCGGGCAACCCGGCTGGCGCGTGCTCGGCGTGACGGAAAGCCCGATCACCGGCGCNNNNCAACAATGTGCGGAAGCGCTCGCCGGCCGCCGGGTCGCCGAAGCGCGGCAGGCGCGAAGTCGCCAGCGTGAGCCCGGGCGTCGCGCTCTTGGCGGCGGCGATCTGCCGGCGGGCGCCGTCGCTGTCGCCCGCGGCGGCGAGCAGCCCGGCCAGCACGAGCGCGTTGCGCTTCATGTCGGGATGGTCCTGGCAGAGCTTGGTCGCCACGCGCACACCCTCGCCGGTGTCGCCGGCCAGCAGGTGGCCGATCGACAGTTCGCGCCGGTGGCGCAGGTCGCTCGCATCCTCGGGGCTGGCGGCGATGGTGTCGCGCAGCATGCGGACACCGGTGGCGACGTCGCCGATGTGGATTTCCGTGATGCCGACCATCGCCTTGGCGGGGATGAAGTTGGCGTTGCGCTTCAACGCCTCGTTCGCCTCCTCGCGCGCGCCGCGTGAATCGCCCACCAGATCGTGCAGCGCCATCGACTTCATGCTGCGCGCAAAGTAGCTGCGGGGGTCGAGGCCGATGCCGCGATCGAGCGCCGCCAGGATTTCGGCGCTGAGGTCCGGCGCGATCGCCGCCGCCTCGTAGTCGGCCAGGCGATAGAGGCCAAAGCCCAGCATCGCCCAGGCCATCGAGCTGCCCGGCTCGCGCTCGATGGCGAGGCGCAGCGTCGGCACCGCTTCGCCGCCGCGGTCGAGCGAGCGCATGAACAGGCCGGCGGCCTTGTTGAGCAGCTGCGGCACCGCGAGCGTCGCATTGTCGGCGCTGCGCAGGCCTTCGAAGATCTGCGCCTTGACGCTGGCGCGGATGGCGGCGGTGACGCGCAGCACGATCTCGTCCTCGAGGTCGAATACGTCGCTCAGCTCGCGGTCGTATCGGTCGGTCCAGACCTGCCGGGCCGACGAATCCTCGAGCGCATACGACAGCCGGAGCCGCTTGCCCGACGCCTGCACCGAGCCCTTGAGCGTGAAATCCGCGCCCGCGCCGTCGCCCGCCTTCACGGCGAGCGCGCTGCTGCGGGCGACGGCGCCGCGCACCGCGTCGCTCAGGCCCTCGGCCAAGGCGCGGACCCCGTCGTCGCCGCTCAGAACGCGCAAGGGCTGGATGGCGACCAGCGGCTTGTCGAGGGTGACGTCGGTGGCGGCGGGGGCTGGCGCGGGAACCGCAGACAGTGCCGGGGCATCGCCGCCGCCGCTGCCGACGTGATAGATCGCGACCGGATCCTCGATGTTCTTGAGCTTCTGCGCGCCGCCGTCGACGAAGCGGACGTCGGACAGCTTGCGCCGCACTTCGTCGTAGACCTTGGCCGACACGCAGATCGCGCCGGGTTGCGCCATCGCCTCGAGGCGGGCGGCGACGTTGACGCCGTCGCCGTAGAGATTGTCGCCCTCGACGATCACGTCGCCGATGTTGATGCCGATGCGGAACTGCAGCTTCTTGACGCCGTCCTGGCCGTTGCGCTCGGCGACGGCGCGTTGGCACTCGACGGCGCATAGCACGGCCGAGACAGCGCTGGCGAACTCGACGATCACCGAATCGCCCGCCGAGCCGAAGATCCGGCCGTGATGCTCGGCGATGATGGCGTCGACGAGCTGCCGGCAGGCGCGCAGGTTGACGAGCGTGCCCGCCTCGTCCTCGCCCATCAGGCGTGAGAACTGGTGGACGTCGGCGGCGAGGATCGCCGCCAACTTGCGCTGTATGGTGGGCATTGGGCGGCGATCCTAGAGCATATTCCGCCTGGAATCAGCCGGACGGAATATGCCCTGTGCAACCGGGATCACCAGCGCGCTAGCGGATGGCGCGGCTGACGCGAAACTTGTTGTTGTCGGCCAGCGTCTCGAACGCGGTGAAGTTGGCCTTGAGAAGCGGCTCGTACGGCAGGCCGCGATTGGCGACCATGTAGAACGCCGGCGTCGACGCGCGGCCGGTATGAAACGGCGGATTGCAGACGATGGCGTCGTAGGCCGCGGGCGCGGCCTCGCGCGTGAGGTCGAGCCAATGGAACGAGGCGCGCGAGTCGGTGAGGTTGGCCCGCGCGGCATCGAGCGCGAGATGCTCGGCGTCGATCAGGTCGAGCCGCGTCACCGCGGGCTGCAGCATCTGCCGCGCGAGGTAGCCCCAGCCGCAGCCGAAGTCGGCGACGGCACCCGCGAGATCGTCCGGCAAATGCTGCGCCAGCAGCGCCGAGCCGTCATCGATGCGGTCCCACGAGAAGATGCCGGGCTTGCTGAGCCAACTGCTGTCGCCGACGGGCTGCAGCCCGATCATGCCGCGCCAATACTCCGGCGGCTCCTTGTCGCCCTTGGTGAACCAGAAGACGCGGCAATGGAATTTCGACAGCGTGTCGTCGAGGCCGAACGCCTTGCGGACCTGCTTTTCGAGGCTCGCGCCGCCGTCGTCGTTGGACCCGGCGCAGACCAGGGTGCCGGCGGTCTCGAGCAGGTCCCAGCCGCGCGCGATATTGGCGAAGTTCTCTTCCTTGTGCTTGGTCAGCAGCACCAGGCCGAGTGGCCACGAGCCGCCTTCGATCCGCGGTGTCGCCTGCTTGAGCTTCAGGAAGTCGGACCGGAAGGACTGCTCGCACGTGATGTCGGCGAACGGCGGGTCCTCGGCGCGCAGAAAGAACGCTCGCTTTGGGGCGAGGGCTCCGGTCTCGAAGGCGTGCGCGAGCGCGCGGCTGGCCTGGCTCACGGCCGGTCAACTATGGAACCAGGACGGCGCGTCCCATGACCAGCCCCTTGCGCAGCTCCTGCAGCGTTGCGTCGGCCTCGTCGAGCTTGCGCTTGATGACCGGCACCGGCTCGGCCTTGCCGGCGGTGACGAGGTCCATCATCTCCTTCATTTCGGCCGGCGTGCCGGTGACCGAGCCCATGATGGTGCTGCCGGTGAAGGCGAACATCGGCATCGGCATCGAGAAGGTGCCGCCGAACAGGCCGACCACGATCAGCCGGCCGCCGCGGCCAAGCGCGCGCCAGCCGAACTGGGCCGAGGCCTCGGCGCCGACGAAGTCGATCGCCGCGGCGACTCCGGTGCCGCCGGTCAGGTCCATGATCTGCTTGCGCGCTTCCTTGTCGCGCGGATCGACGACCGCCGAGGCGCCGTTCTTCAGCGCAAGCTGGCGCTTGTTCTCGTCGATGTCGGCCACGATCGGCTCGCGGCCCAGCACCGCCTTGGCGAAGCGCACGCCCATCAGGCCGACGCCGCCCGCGCCGATCACCAGGATCGGCTTGCCGCCGTCGTTGCCGACCGCCTTTTTGACCGCGCCGAAGGCGGTGATGCCCGAGCACGAATAGAGGCAAGCGAGCTCGACCGGCAGGTTGCCATACGGGTAGAGATACCTGGCGTGCGGCACGAGCACGTGGTCGGCGTAGCCGCCATCCTCGTTGACGCCAAGCGCCTTCGGCGTGGGGCAGAGATTCTCGGTGCCCTGCTGGCAGTACCAGCACTTGCCGCAGCCGATCCAGGGATAGACCACCGCCTTGTCGCCGATCTTGGCGCCTTTGGACTCGGGGCCGACCGCGACCACCTCGCCGACGATCTCGTGGCCCATGGTGCGCGGTGGGTTCATGGTCTTGGCGGTCGAGTACTTGTTGCCGCCGCCCATGTCGAAGAAGCCTTCCCACAGATGGACGTCGCTGTGGCAGACGCCGGCCGCCGTGATTCGCATCAGCACCTCGGTGCCCTTGGGCGAGGGAGTGGCTTCCTCGACCTTCTGCAGCGGCTGACCGAACTCGACGACCTTGTAGCTCTTCATCGGGCGTTTCCTTGTGTGCTAGAAAGATTCCAAACTAGTTGGGAGGCGTGAGGATGTTAAGGCGCGAAATCCTGGCGATCGCCGCATTGTCCATCCTGCCGAGCGTCGCGTCCGCGCAGGACTCCGTCAAGATCGGCCTCATCCTGCCGATGACCGGCCAGCAGGCCTCGACCGGCAAGAAGATCGAGGTGATCGTTTCGCAAGATCCTGCCGATCAC
>VBAF01000031.1 GCA_005884705.1 Alphaproteobacteria bacterium | reverse complement strand
TCTGGTGGGGCAGCACCGCCTGCCGGCGATCTACGGCTTCCCGTTTTTCGTACGCGCCGGCGGCCTGGTTTCTTACGGTCCCGACCCGATCGACCAATTCGGCAAGGCGGCAGCGTATGTCGATCGCATTCTGAAGGGCGAGAGCCCGTCCGGCCTGCCCGTCCAGCAGCCGACCAAGTTCGAGGTCGCCGTCAACCTCACCGCCGCCCGGACGCTCGGCCTCGTCATTCCGCCTTCGGTGCTGGCCGCGGCCGACGAGGTGATCGAATGAATTGGCGGGCACCCCTGCTCGTATGGCCTGCGCTGGCGGCAAGCTTCCCGATCGCGGCTCGCGATTCATCGGAGCGCTTCCGTGCGTTTTTCGAGACTTTGCACGCGCTCGGCCGAATTGACGGACAAACCATCGTCATCGACCGGCGGTCCGCGGAGGATCGCCCGGAACGGTTTCCCGAGCTTGCCCGCGAATGCATCGATCGCAAGTCTGACCTCATCGTCGCGCAGACAACGCCCGCCGCGCAGGCGGCCAAGAAAGCGACCAGCACCATCCCCATCGTCATGATCAGCGCCGGCGATGCGGTCGGCAGTGGTTTGGTCGACAGCTTGGCCCGACCTGGCGGGAACATTACAGGCGTGACGTTCATCGCGCCCGCGCTCGCGGTCAAGCGATTGGAGCTCCTGAAGGAAGCCGCCCCTCGCCTGTCGCGTTTCCTGCTGCTGTCCTACCCCGTGGATCCGGTCGACGCCGGACAGGTGAAAGCAATGGAGCATGCCGCGGGCGTGCTGGGCGTAACCCTTCACAAGCAGGAAATCCGAAGCGCGACAGACCTTGCGTCGGCCTTCGAGAGTGGGCGGGCGGCACAGTCCGAAGCCCTCATCATGTCTTCGGTGAGTCTCTTTTTCACCCGGCGTGTCGAGATACTCGAGCGCGCGGGCCGCCTTGGCTGGCCCGGCGCCTATCCCTGGCGCGAGTACGCTGAGGGCGGCGGTCTCATCTACTATGCCCAACGCATCGACGACCTCAGCCGACGCGCCGCATTCATCGTCGACAGGATCCTGAAAGGTGCAAAGCCTGCCGATATTCCTTTCGAGCAGCCGACCAAGTTCGACCTGGTCATTAATCTGAAAGCCGCCAAGGCGTTGGGCATTACGATCCCGCAATCGCTGCTTGCCCGCGCCGACGAGGTGATCGAGTAAGCGTCTCCGTGTCGGCGACGCGTGGCTATGATGCCTGCGAGTTGATGAGTCCCACGCCCTAAACCGCCTTCTGCTCCTCCAGCCGGTCGGTCGCCGGCGGCGGGGTGCGCGAGAGGTCGGCGATCTCCTTCCGCAGCTCAGGCGTCATCGGCACGTCGACCGACGCCAGCGAATCCTTGAGCTGATCGAGATTGCGCGCGCCGATGATCGGCGCGGTGATCGCCGGATGGGCGCCCGCCCAGGCGATCGCGGTGCTGACCGGATGGAGGCCCTTCTGCTTGCAGAAGCCGACGTATTTCTCCGCCACCTCGAACATCCACGGTTCGCCGTAGCGCGCCTCGTACATCTTGTTGCTGCGCAGCCGGCCGGTGGCGTTGCCGAAATATTTGCCCGACAGCAGCCCCGCCCCGGCCGGGCTGTAGGGGATGACGCCGATGCCGTTGGCCTCGGCCATCGGCAGGATCTCGACCTCGGCCTGACGCTTGACCAGGCTGTACATTGGCTGGGTGACCTGCAGCCGCGCCCAGTTGTTCCTCTCCTGGAGGTCGACCGCACGCTGAGTCTGCCAGGCCGACCAGTTGCTGACCGCCGGATAGATCACCTTGCCGGCGCGCACCAGGTCCTCCAGCCCGCGCATCGATTCCTCGATCGGCGTGAGCGCGTCGTAGCGGTGCAGGAACAGCACGTCGATGCGATCGGTCTGCAGCCGCTTGAGGCAGGCGTCGATCGCCTCGATCACGTGGCGGCGCGAGGTGCCGCGCGCGTTGAGGTCGGGCCGGATCTGGGCATTGACCTTGGTGGTGAGCACCAGATCGTTGCGATGGCCCTGAATCAGCCGGCCGAGGATCTCCTCGGAGACGCCCTTGTTGTACTCGTTGGCGGTGTCGAAGAAGTTGATGCCGGCGTCGCGCACCGCCTTGTACATCGCAGCCGACGTCGCCTCGTCGGCATCGCCGCCGAACGACATGGTGCCGAAGCAGAGCTGGGAGACCTGAACGCCAGTGCGGCCGAGGAGCTTGTATTTCATGGCCCCTTCTAGGCCAGCCAGTTCTCGACCCGCAAGCCCGGCACGCGGCGAAACTCGCGCAGGTTGTTGGTGACGACCGTCAGCCCGAGCGCAACCGCCTGTGCCGCAATCAGCATGTCCAGCGCGCCGATGCGGTTGCCGGCTCTCTCGAGCGCCAGGCGCAGCCGCCCGTAGATCGGCACGTATTCGCGAGCAAGCGGTAGGCTGGAAAAGGGCCTCAGAAAAGCATCGGCGGCCGCCTCGTTACGCTCCGGCGATGCCGAATTCAGCGCTCCAAACCGCAGCTCCGCCTCGGTTATCACCGAAACCGCGATCTCGTCGGGCGAATGGAGCCGCAGGCGCCGGAGCAAAGGTTCGGAGCGACGACGCAGGGCCTCGATGCAGATGTCCGAATCGAGCAAATGGGTCAGGGCCACTTGAACTTCCGCTTTTGCGCCGGCGCATTACGGCGGCGAATCGGGTGCTTGGGATCGGCGAGCGCGTAGGCTTCGGCGATTGACGCCCAAGGATCGTTCTTCGACAACAGCATGACGCCGCCCGCCACGCGCTTCACGTAGACCTCGTCGCCGTCGAAGCTGAATTCCTTGGGCAGGCGTACGGCCTGACTGCGGCCGTTCTTGAAGAGCTTGGCAGTCTGCATCGGTTTTTTCGCTGGGTCTATACCTTTTGGTATATACCGCGCCGGCTCCTCGCTCAACCGGCGAGGCAATCGGACCTTCCGCTTGGTCATGGCGCCTTCGGCTTGGCCGGCTCCAGCAGCTTCACGCCTTCGCCGGTCAGCGTGATCGACTCGGGCGGGTCGCCGTCGACGCGCAGCCAGCGACGGGCAACCGCGACGCGGATCGCGGCATCGATTGCGTCGCGATTGTTGGTCGCGAGCTTGGCCTGAACCTTGTCGACATGCGTCCAGGTTGGCGGCGGACGACGGCCGGTGAGTTCGTGCACTGCGGTCAGCAAGGCCGTCAGGAACTGCGCAGGATTGAGCGGTGGATTGGCCATCGCGCGAGTATAGGAGTCTGACGGCTCGCGCGTCCGCTCGAATCGCTCTACGCTCGCCGCCATGGACTCCTACGACTTCATCGTCACCGGGGCGGGTTCGGCCGGCTGCGCCATCGCCGGCCGGCTGAGCGAGGACGGACGCTTCCGCGTGCTGCTGCTCGAGGCCGGCCCGAGCGACTGGTATCCCTGGATCCACGTGCCGCTCGGCTATCACAAGACCTTCAACAACCCGCGCGTGAACTGGATGTTCGATTCGGAGCCCGAGCCCGAGTTGAACAACCGCATCATGTACCAGCCGCGCGGCAAGGTGCTGGGTGGCACCAGCTCGATCAACGGCATGGTCTACATGCGCGGTAACGCCGCCGACTACGACGAATGGCGCCAGCGCGGCTGCGAGGGCTGGGACTACGATTCGGTCCTGCCCTACTTCAAGCGCGCCGAGGACAATGTCCGCGGCGGCGACGATTTCCACGGCAGCGGCGGCCCGCTCAAGGTCTCCGACCACGTCTGGCAACCGACGCTCGCCCAGGCGATGCACGATGCGGCGGTGGAAGCCGGCATCCCGGCCAATCCCGACTTCAACGGCGCCAACCAGGAAGGCGTCGGCTACTACCAGACCACCATCAGCCGGTCGCGCCGCTGGTCGAGCGCGCGCGCCTATCTCGGCAGTGCCAGGCAGCGCAAGAATTTGACCATCGCCACCTCGGCGCACGCGACCCGGCTGCTGATCGAGAACCGGCGCTGCGTCGGCGTCGAGTATCGAACTCCCGCGGGCCTCGTCCAGGCGCACGCCACGCGCGAGGTGATCGTCTCGGGCGGCGTCTACGGCTCGCCGCAGCTCCTCATGCTGTCGGGGCTCGGGCCGGCCGAGCATCTGAACCAACATGGCATCGCCGTGGTGCGCGACATGCCGGGCGTCGGCAGCCACCTGCACGACCATTTCAACACCTACGTCGCCTACAGGTGCGCTCAGCCCGTCACCATGAACGACCTGGTGCTGAGCCTGCCGCGACGGATCATGGCCGGGATGCAATACGCCTTCGGCCGGACCGGGCCGCTCGCCAGCATGGGCCTGTTCGTCGGCGCGATGGTGCGCAGCGACCGGCGACTGGAGCGGCCGGACCTGCAGATCAACATGTTCGCCTGGGCGATCGCCGAACGGAGCCGGGCCGGCGTGGTACCCCAGCCCTTCTCGGCCTTCGGCCTCAGCCCGGTCCATCTGCGGCCCGACGGCCGCGGCACGGTGCGCCTGAAATCGCCCGACCCGATGGCCGCACCGGAGATCCGCTTCAACTTCCTGAAGAGCGCCAACGACTACCATGCCCTGATCCAGGGCATGCGGATCTGCCGCGAGATCGCCAAGCAACCGGCGCTAAGGCCTTTCATCGTCGAGGAAATCCTGCCCGGACCCCAGGTCACCGAGGAAGCCGACCTCAAGGCCGACATCCGCGCCCGCGGCGTCTCCAACCTCCATCCCGTCGGCACCTGCCGCATGGGCCGCGAGGTCGATGCGGTGGTCGATCCGCAACTGCGGGTTCACGGAATCGACGCACTGCGGGTGGCGGACGCCTCGATCATGCCGTCGATCGTCGCCGGCAATACCAACGCCCCCTCGATCATGATCGGCGAAAAATGCGCCGATATGGTGCGCCAGGCCGCTCAATAACTGGCGCCGGCTATTTTCACCGTGTAGAACCCGTTGCATGGGCAGGGGCATCGCGGCTGCGGGGGCGGCTGTATTTCTGACTTGCGCGTTCATTTCCGCCGGCGGCCGTGCCGCCGTCTCGGATTGGATCGACGTGGCTGCCGCCGAGGAGCGCCTGCTGGGCAGCGCCGACCAGGCCGCACGCGACGACGCGCTGCTCACCTTCAAGCGCCAGCTCCATGCCGAGGGTTTCGTCACCGGCTCGCTGGCCGATTCGCTCGCTGCCGCCGGCGTGCCGCCCTCGACCGAGTTCGAGGCGCTGCGCGCGTTCGCCACGCAGCTCGATCTCGAGCGCGACGTGCGGACCGGCGATCGCTTCCATGTGCGGCACGAGCAGACGTTCACGCTCGCCGGCGTCCGTGTCGGCGTCGGCCGCGTGCTGTGGCTCGAGGTCGTGACCAGGGCGCGCGGCACGGTGGCGATCCATCTCTTCCAGCCGAAAAGCGGCGCCGAGCAGTTCTGGCTCCCCAACGGCCAAGCGGCGGGCCCGCCGACGATGCGGCCACCGCCCAACGTGATGACCGTGACCTCGGCTTCGGCCTGCGAGCCGATCCGCTCGATCATCCGTCGAGCGGCACCATGCCGGCGGTGGTCGAGGTCGTGACTCCGGCCGCCAAGCCGCAGGAGGTCGAAGCGTCGCCGCAGGAGATGCGCGCCGCCAACCGGGCCTATGTCGGCTTCGACAACGGTTCGCTCGGCACCGCACGCGACGCGCTCGGCGTCAGTTCAGAGATCGACCGCGTCATGGCCCGCCGTCGCATCCGCGCGCGCGAGGCCGAGGAGCGCCAGCGCGAGGAGCAGGAGGCCGCCGAGAAGCCGGCGCCCGGACCAGCCGCCGTGGCCTCGGCGCCGGCCGAGCCGGCGGTGCGCCAGCTCTTCATGCATGAGGGCCTCGACCTGCTCGCCAACGTCGGCACGCCGGTCTATGCCGCGGGCGACGGCATCGTCACCCGCCTCGGCCCCAACGGCGGCTACGGCAACTTCATCCGCGTCATCCATGCCGACCGGCTGACCACCATCTACGGCCATCTATCGCGGTTCGCGCCCGGCCTGCAGGCCGGCCAGCCGGTGGCGCGCGGCGAGCTGATCGGCTTCGTCGGCAACACCGGCCGCTCGACCGGCGCACATCTGCATTTCGAGATCCAGAACAACGGCCGCCCGATCGACCCCGCGGCTGCACAGTCGATGCGCTGCCCGCAGCTCGCCGGCGCCGATCTCGCCGCCTTCAAGAAGCAGGTCGCGGCGTCGCTGGCCGAGCGTGAGCGCGAGAGCCGGCTCTAGCCTCAATAGCCTATGCAATCACCTCGTCGGCACGGTCGAGGATCGACGGCGGAATGGTGAGGCCGAGCGCCTTCGCGGTCTTCATGTTGACATACAGCTTGAACGTGGTCGGCTGCTCGATGGCGAGATCGGCGGTTGCAGCGCCGCCAAGAATTTTCTTCAGCAGGCGCGCCACGCTCTGGAAGGCTTCCTCGGGATCGCGGGAATAGTCGAAAAGCCCGCCCGCCCGGGCGAACGTGTCGCCAAGGTTCGCGAAGGCCGGCACCCGTTGGGCCAGGGCACGCGTGTTGATCGGCTCCGCCAGCGCCTGGAGGCTGTTGTCGGTCAGCACGAAGAGCGCGCCGGGACGCTGTCGCGCCATCTCGGCGAATGCGGCATCAAGGTCGGCCGGTGCGCCCACCCCGATCGTCGCGATCGAAAGCCCCTGGCTTGCGACATGGCGTTTCAGCATGTCGACCATCGGCGGATTGGACGGGTTCGTCGGATTGGTCATCACCGTCAGGCTGCGCACGTCCGGCAGCGCCTCGCGCATCAGCCCGATCAGCTTGAGCAGCACATCCTCGGCCATGGTCGAGACGCCGGTGATATTGCCGCCGGGACGCGCGAGGCTCGCGACAAGACCGGCGGCGACGGGGTCGTTCATCCCCGTCATGACGATCGGAACGGTCCGTGACAGGGCCTGCACCGCCTTGACCGCGAGGATGGTGGACACCACGACGGCGGCAGGATTGCGCGCCAGCAACTGGGCGGCGAGAGCCGGAAAGCGACTGGAGTCGCTGTTCGCCCAGGCTGTCTCGAACACGTAGTCCCGCCCCTGGACGAGGCCGATCTCGCGAAGGCCGGCTTCCGTCAACGTCATCAGCGCCTTGCTTGCGCCGGCGTCTGCAGCGCCGCTGTTGAGGAACGCGATCACCGGGATCGCCTTCTGCTGCGCGCTGAGGACCGACGACCACGCAGTCGTTGCCGCAGCCGCGCCGCCGAGAAAAGTGCTGAACGCGCGACGTCTCATTCGATCACCTCGTCGGCGCAGCCGAACGGCGAGGGAAGATACCCTCGACCAGGATGATCCAGAATGCGTCGGCACCACCCCTATCACGCGAGCGGGCCCTTTAACACTCGCTTGTTGTT
>VBAF01000575.1 GCA_005884705.1 Alphaproteobacteria bacterium | reverse complement strand
ATCGGTGACCGCTTCCAGACGCTGGCCACCCTGACCGGTCGCTCGTTCCTGCTGATGCGCAACGAGCAGCTCGGCTCGACCACCGCGGTCATCCTGCTCGCCCTGGCCGCCTCGATCGTCGTCTTCTCGACCTGGCTGGCGCGGCGGCTGGGCGGTGACACATGACCCCGTCGGAGCGCCTCGCCCGGTTCCTGGTGGGCTTCGCTGCGATCTTCACCGTGGTGTTCCTGATGACGCCGCTGGTGGTCACCGTCGCGGTGTCGTTCGGCTCCTCGACCGTGTTCACCCTGCCGCCACCGGAATGGTCGCTGCGCTGGTACGACAAGCCCGTGTCGACTGCCGCCGCCCTGGTGCTCGGCACGCTGTGCGCCGTCGCCCTGGTGCGCGGCCGCTTCCCCGGCCGCGACACGATCGCCACCTTCCTGGTGTCGCCGCTGATGCTGCCCGGCCTGGTCATCGGCATCGCCATGCTGCAGGGCTTCAAGGCGATGGGCCTGCGCGACGTCCATGGCAGCCTGCTCGTCGCGCATGTCGTGATCACGCTGCCCTACGTCGTGCGCACCGTCGCAGGCGCGCTGTCGCTGTTCGATTTCGCCCTGATCGACGCTGCGCGCACGCTCGGCTGCTCCTACCCCGCCGCGCTGATGCGCGTGCTCGTGCCGTCGCTGGCGCCCGCCTTCCTGACCTCGGGCATGTTCGCGTTCCTGGCCTCGATGGACAATTATCCGATCTCGATCTTCTTCACCGATGCCTGGACCAAGACCTTGCCCATCCAGATGCTGCAATATGTCGAAGAGCAACCCGATCCCACCATCGCCGCCATCTCGGCCGGCCTCGTCCTGCTCGCCATCCTCGCGCTGGTGCTCGGCGACCGGCTGGTAGGCCTGCGCAAGCTCGCGGATTTCTAGATGAAGATCCTGGTCGCCAATCCCAACACCTCGAGCGGCATCACCGATCGCCTCGTCGCCGCCGGCCGGCTGGTCGCCGGCCCGGGCACCGAACTGCTGCCGATGACGGCGTCGCGCGGCGTGCCCTACATCGCCACCCGCGCCGAGGCGGCGATCGGCAGCGCCGTATTCCTGGAGATGCTGGCCGAGAGGCGCGGGACCTTCGATGCCGCGATCTGCGCTGCCTTCGGCGATCCGGGCCTCGGTGGCGCGCGCGAGCTGTTCGACTTCCCGGTGGTCGGCATGGCCGAGGCGGCGATGCTGGTTGCCTGCACGCTCGGCCGCTCCTTCGGCATCGTGAGCTTCTCGAAGTCGCTCGAGCCGTGGTTCGCCGAGATCGTCGCCTGGCACGGGCTAAGCGGCCGCTGCGCCGCCATCCGCACGCTCGACGAGGCCTTCAAGTCGATCGACGAGGTGCAGGAGGAGAAGGAGCAGAGGCTGGTCGACCTGGCCAACCGCACCGTTGCCAACGACCAGGCCGACGTGATCATCCTTGCCGGCGCGCCGCTCGCGGGCCTCGCCGACAAGATCCGCGAGCGCGTGCCGGTGCCGCTGGTCGACGGCATCCAGGCCGCCGTGGTCCTGGCCGAGGGGCTGGTGAGGCTGAAGCCGCGCAAGGCGACGACCGGCACCTTCCGCCGGCCCGGACCGAAGGACTCCAAGGGCCTCGCCCAGGCGCTGGCCGACGTGATCGGACACAAGGATGCGTGACCTCAAGGGCTACGGCCGCACCCCGCCCAATCCCCGCTGGCCGGGCAGCGCGCGGGTCGCCGTCTCCTTCGTGATCAACTTCGAGGAGGGCGCGGAGATGTCGCTGTCGGCCGGCGACCCCTTCAACGAGAAGGTCTACGAGGTCACCGACGAGGTGGTGGGCGTGCCCGACCGCTGCATGGAATCGCACTTCGAATACGGCACCAAGGTCGCGTGGTGGCGCATCGCCGACACGCTGGAGAGGTTGGGCGTGCCGGCGACCGTCAGCACCTGCGGCCGCGCCGCCGAGCTGTCGCCCTGGCTGATCGAGGATGCGGTCAAGCGCGGCCACGAGATCGCCTGCCACGGCTGGCGCTGGGAAAAGCATGCGCACATGGAAGAAGCGCAGGAGCGCGAGGCGATCGCGAAGACCGTGCGCGTGTTGACCGCGATCGCGGGCCACCGACCGGTCGGCTGGCACACCCGTTCGACGCCCTCACCCAACACGCGGCGCCTATTGGTCGAAGAAGGCGGCTTTCTCTACGACAGCGACGACTATTCCGACGAGCTGCCGTTCCACGTCGAGGTCGCCGGCAGGAAGCACCTGGTGATCCCCTACAGCTTCGACACCAACGACATGCACTATCACCAGGGCTTCCACCGCTTCGTGACGGCGCGCGACTTCGCCGACTACACGACCGATGCCTTCGACACGCTGTGGGCCGAAGGCGAGCGGACGCCGAAGATGATGTCGATCGGCTGCCGCATATCGGCGCTTGACCGCATCGTCGGTCACATGAAGCAGAAAGGCGCCGTCTGGTTCGCGACGCGCCGACAGATCGCCGAGCACTGGCTCAGCGTTTCGGCGGCCTGACGATCTTGACGGTGCAGGTGGCGTGGACGATCAGCCGTCCCGCCGCATCGCGCAGATCGCCCTCGAGGAAGCCGACCGAACCGCCCCAGCGCAGCATGCGGCCCTCGGCGATCACCGTTCCGGGGCCGACCGCCTCCAGGAAGCTGATCTTGAGCTCGAGCGTCGGCACGGCGAGGGCCAACCGTCCCTTGGCGATCGCGGCATGCGCCATGGCGATGTCGATCATGCCGGTCAGGAAGCCGCCCTGGCAGATCGACCCTCGCGAATGGCAGAACGCCGGCACGATCTCGAAGCTGCAGCGGCAGGTGCCGCGCTTGGAATCGACGGCGAGGAATTTGCCGTTGAGCAGCCGCGTCGGCTCGACCCGATTGTCGTTGAAGTGCCGCAGCATGTCGGCGTCGGTCATGTTCGCCGAATCGACGCCGGCGAAATCGGGATGGGTGGAGGTCATGCGCGCGACCTGTCCCTTACCTTTTCCAGCAACTCGATCAACTTGCGCGTTTCTGCTGTCGAAAGACCCGCGGCGATGCGCGTCTCGTGCGCGCTCACCAGCCGCGCGAACCGCGCCAGCGCCGCCGCTCCGGCGGGCGTGAGTCCGAGCGCATGGGTGCGGCCGTCGGTCGGCGAGGCGCGCCGCACCACCAGGCTGCGCGCCTGCAGGCGATTCAGGATCGGCACCAGGGTCGAGCGGTCGATGCCGAGGGCACGGGCAAGCGCCATCTGGCTGAGCCCCGCGTTGCGATCGACCAGCACGAGCAGGCCGAACTCGCCCGGCGTCAGCGCCTCGCCCGCCCTGGCGAAAGTTGCGGCGAAATCGGCGAATACCGCCGACTGGGTGCGCCGCAGCACGTAGCCCAAGAGCGACGGCAGGACGCCGCGATCGAGTGTTTTGGCCAATGGACGCGCCATGGTTCGAGTGGTAAACGGAGATTGTTTGGGGAGCAAACAAATTCGCAAGGGCGTTATCTCTCCATGAGCTTCAAGGTCCGTATCGCCAATGCTGCCAAGGGGGCCGAGCGCACCATCGAGGTGCCGACCGGCGCCACCATCCTGTGGGCCGCGCTCGACCAGGGAGTCGACTATCCGTTCGGCTGCCAGTCGGGCAATTGCGGTGCCTGCAAGTCGCATCTGGTGAGCGGCGAGGTGACGATGGAGGGCTATTCGGAGTTCGCGCTCTCCGACGAGGAGAAGGCGCGCGGCCTGATCCTCGCCTGCCGCGCCGTGCCGTGGAAGGATTGCGAGGTGGCGTGGCTCGAGGAGGACGACCTGATCGTCCATCCGCGCCGTGTGCTGGCCTGCACGGTGGTCGGCCTCGACGACGCCACGCACGACATCAAGCGGGTCCGGCTCGGCATCGAATCGGGCGGGCCGTTCGACTTCTCGGCCGGTCAGTTCGCCTCGGTCACCTTCGCCGGCTGCGCGCCGCGCGACTATTCGATGGCCAACCTGCCGGGCGATGCCGTCCTCGAATTCCATGTCCGCCGCTCGGTCGGCGGCACGGTGAGCGCCCATGTCGCGGAGAAGCTGAAGCCCGGCGACAGCGTCCGCGTCGAGGGGCCGTTCGGCACCTCCTATCTGCGCGAGAGCCATCGCGGACCGATCATTGCCGTGGCCGGCGGCTCGGGCCTGGCGCCGATCAAGTCGATATCTCTATTTCGGCGTCCGAACCGAGCGCGACCTCTACCTGCACGGCCACTTCACGGCGCTGGCCACCCGGCATGCCAACCTGCACTTCACGCCGGTCCTGAGTGAGGCAAGCAACGGCGGCCATCGCATCGGCCTGGTGCACGAGGCGGTCGCCCGCGACTTCGACGAGCTCGACGGCTGCAAGGCCTACCTCGCCGGTCCGCCGGTGATGGTCGAGGCGGCCACCAAGCTGTTCGAGCAGCGCGGCCTGCGCCGCGTCGACATCCACGCCGATGCCTTCTACACCGCGGCCGAGATGGCCAGTGCGGGCAAGAAAACGGGAGCGGAACTATGACGGGACTTCTCGACGGACGCTCGGCCATCGTCACCGGCGCGGGCCGCGGCATCGGTCGCGCCATCGTCGAGGCGCTGGCGGCGGCGGGCGCCCAAGTGATCGTGGCGGATGTCGGCGCCTCGATCGGCGGCGACGGCGCCGATCCCGCGCCGGCGCGTGAAGTGGCAGAAGCGATCAACATGGGGGGCGGCAAGAAGGCGATCGCCTTCACCGAATCGGTCGCCTCGCCCGGCATCGCCAAGCAGCTCGTCGAGATCGCGGTCAAGAACTTCGGCGGCATCGATATCGTGGTGAACAATGCCGCGATCCTGCGCGACGCCTTCGTCTTCCGCATGGATCCGCGCGACTGGGACGCGGTGATCCGCAACAATCTCTCGGCGCCCTTCTATCTGATCAACGCCGCAGCGGCGGTGATGCGCGACCAGGGCAAGTCGGGCCGCGGCGGGGCCGCTTACGAGTGGGGCCGCATCGTCAACATCGTCTCGTCCGCAGGCCTCTACGGCAATCTCGGCCAGGCCGCCTATGCCAGCGCCAAGGCTGGCCTGTTCGGCCTCACCCGCGTGACGGCGATGGATTTGGCGCGCGCGCAGATCACGGTGAACGCCGTGGCGCCCTTCGCGCGCACCCGCGTGACCGACATCATCCAGCCGGCCAACGACGCGCAGAAGAGCTACAAGGAGCGCGCACTCAGGATCGGCGCCCACCATGTCGCCAACCTGGTGACTGCGCTCTGCATGCCGGCGGCCAAAGGCATCACCGGCCAGCTCATGGGGGTGCGCGGCCGCGAGGTCTTCCTGTTCGGCCAGCCGCGGCCGGTCGCCAGGCTCGAGGTCGACAAGCCCGAAGCATTGGCGGCCGATCTCACCGCCAAGCTCGGCGCGAAGTTCACCGACCTCACGACCGACCTCGAAGCCTTCAACACCGAACCTCTCGTCTAGGGGAGCCTCCTATGACCGACCTCGTCGTCAAGACCGTCGAAGAGTTGAAGTTGGCGCCCGAGGAATATCGCGAGGCCGTCGCCAAGCTGGTGATCAGCCATGCCGTGAACGAGCTCTACGGCGCCCAGGTGTTCGACGAGCCGGCGATCGCCTACGCGCCGACGCCCTACGCCAAGTGGCTGACCTGCCGCGTCGCCATGGAGGAGTACGGCCATCACGTGCGCTTCAAGCAGCTCGGCACGCAGATGGGCATCCCCGAGGAGCGCATGATGCCCGGCGCGGGCAAGAAGCCGCTGTCGATCTTCGAGTTCCCGCTCAAGACCTGGGAGGAGTTCGTCGCCATCAAACTGCTGGCCGACCTGGCCGAGATCCTGCAGGTCGAGGACCTGCTGCACTGCACCTTCCACCCGCTGCGCAACCTCGCCCGCGCGACCATGCCGGAGGAGCGCTTCCACGCGCAGTTCGGCGAGGATTTCTCGGCCGAGCTGGTCAAGACGCCGGAAGGCAAGGCGCGGCTGCAGGCGGCGGTCAACGAATACTGGCCCTATCTGCCGAAGTTCTTCACGAGATCTTCCGCAAGTGGAAGATCAAGCAGCGCACCAACGACGAGATGCGCGAGGATTTCGTCAAGCGCGCGTCGGAGGTCGCCGCCAAGTACGGCCTCACCCTGCCCAAGGTACGGCAGGCGGCGTGATGTGCTGGGAGCGCCCTCCTTGTCGACTCGATCAGGGCGGAAGTTCGCGTCGCCTCTTGGTGTGCCGCGCTGGGTGAACCGCTGACCGACGGCGATCGTGCCGACGCATTCGCCTATTGCGGCGCAACCGATGTCCAGCGGATCGACTCGTGGCCCGAGGCCGAAGCTTTCC